>JAKBYW010000025.1:0-11660 GCA_021840275.1 Chloroflexota bacterium
GTGATGGTCGGGAAAATGATCGAAAAGAAAAGCCCGGTCATGGGTAGAAAAAACGAAAGTTGTGGCGGGCCAAACAGGCCGATCGAAATGCAGGTCGAACCGCCAATAGATGCGAAAAATATCGAACGCAAGTAACCGACGCGCAGTACGAAAAAACCACCCAGCAGGCGGCCTGCCATCAGCATCGCAAAAAATAATGAGAGTGATTGCGTGCTGGACATTACCGATGCACCGCGCGACTGCTGAAGAAAGGTCACCAGCCAGGAACCCATGCCGATCTCGGCGGCGACATATAAACCGATGATTAAATAGAACCAGGGCAATCGACCTTTGAATGCGATCTGAGGAATGTGACGAAAATCAAGTTCGACTTTTTCTTCGACTTTTGGAAAGCGCCAAAAAATGGAAAGCAAAATAAAGAAGGCAATCAGAATGAGATCCCAACGATAAATCGTGCGCCAGGAGGTATTTAAAGTAAATAACCAACCGGCAAAAAGCGGCGCAAGCATGGAACCCAATCCATGCAGAACGGCCATCAGGTTTAGATAAAGTCCTTTGCGCTCGGGATGCAAATTGACAATGAGGGCGTTCGGGCCAAGTTCGAATGCGCCCAATCCCAGTCCAACGACGAAGAGCGAAGCCGAGAGAAATATTGGGAGTTGGAAAGAACTATAGCCGCCCACTCCCAGCATAAGGCAAATTCCGGCCAGCAGGATCACGAGCTTGAGGCCGAAGCGGTCAGCAAGAAGACCGGTCATGAGCGTGGCAATCAGAAAGCCTAAATATTCTCCGAAGAAAATATTGCCGCCAGTGCCATAGTTGATGTTCAGTTCAGCCAGCATGGCTGGCAAGGTTGGACCTTTGAGATTGTCCGTAAACCCAAATATAAAAAACGCCAGGAAACATCCGGCGGTGAGAATAAAAATCATTGATCGGGAAGGTTTATATTGCATGCGTTGAGTATCCGGTGATATGGCTTTGTAGCCCCCCTTTTCATGCAAAAGGACTTCTTTACCAGTAATGATGCACCAGCTCCCGAATATGCGCCTCGTAGATCTGCCTTATGTTTGACATGACATTGGGAGACAATGCGGGCATGTCAGCCGCTTTGATGTTTTCTTCTGCTTGAGAAGCTCTTTTCGCGCCGGGAATGGCACAGGTTACGGCGTCGAACATTAGAATCCATTTGAGAGCAAATTGTGAAAGCGTCATCCCGGCTGGAACCAGATTCTTGATTGCTTCAACAGTCTGTAAACCGGTTTTGTAATCGACGCCGGAGAAAGTCTCGCCGCGGTCAAATGCTTGGCCGTGGCGATTGAATTTGCGATGGTCGTCGGATTCGAATTTTGTGTTCGGCTTCATCCTGCCCGTCAATAATCCACTTGCCAGCGGGACGCGCGCGAGAATTCCAATGTTGCGTTTCCTTGCCTGCTCGAAAAACAATTCAGCGGGGCGCTGGCGAAAAACGTTGAAGATGATTTGAACCGTCTCAACATTTGGGTATTCGATGGCTTTGAGCGCTTCCTCCACCTTTTCAACGCTGACGCCGTAATGACGCAGCTTACCTTGCTCCACCAAATCGTCGAGGATGTTGAATACTTCCGGGCGATAATATACTTCCGTTGGCGGGCAATGCAGTTGTAAAAGGTCAATGGCATCTGTCTTCAGATTTCTCAGACTGCGTTCCACGAAGCGAGTGAGATTTCTGCGGTTGTAGCCGTCAGCGGTGTGGGGAGAGAGACGCCGACCGGCTTTTGTGGCGATAAAAATTTCTTCGCGGCGATCCCGCTTTAGGCGCGCGACAAGGCGTTCGCTTCTTCCATTGCCGTAAACGTCCGCCGTGTCTATAAAGTTGACACCAAGCTCGATGGCGCGATGCAGAGCGTCGAGCGAATCTTTGTCATTGACCGCGCCCCAATTTCCGCCGATTGCCCACGCGCCAAAGCTGATGGCGGAAACTTTCCAGCCGGTTCGTCCCAATGGACGATATTCCATTTTTTATTCAACCTTTGAGTGCGCCAGCCATCAGGCCGCGCAGGAAATAACGTCCCAGGAAAAGATAAACGAGTAGCGTTGGCAATGCGGCCAGCAGAGTCGCAGCCATAAGTACGTTCCATTGCACGAGCTGGCTTCCTGCCAGATTGTTAAGCGCCACTGTCACGGGCCAATGTGTTTGATTGGTCAATATCACCGCGAACAAAAATTCGTTCCATGCTTGAGTGAATTGCCAGATGATCACGACAGCAAAACTCGGAGCCGAAAGGGGGAACATTATATAGCGATATATTCCCATCAGGCTTGCGCCATCGATCCGGCCCGCTTCAAGGATTTCCGTCCCGATACCCGCGTAGTAGTTACGAAATATGAGCGTTGTAATTGGGATGCCATAAATGATATGCACCAGGATCAGCCCAGGAAGATCTCCATACAGCTTGATGTACTGCATGAACTTCACTAGCGGAATCAAGATACTTTGATACGGAATGAACATCCCAAACAAAATCAATGAGAATATTAGGTTCGAGCCGCGAAATTTCCATTTGGATAGAAGGTAACCGTTAAACGATCCCAGAAGCGCAGAAAGCAGCGCTTCGGGTATAACCATCATCAGACTATTATTGATATTCGGCGCAAGTTGTTTATAGCCTGCAATAAAATTCTCTATGTAGAGACCTGTTGTAGGCAGGGACCACATCGTCTTTAGATCAACCTGATTGAAGGGCTTCAAGCCTGTCAACACCAACAGATAAATAGGAAGCAGGTATACAATGGCAAGCGCGATCAGGATCGCATAGAAAAGGGTGTTAAGCGCGAATCGGCGGTTCATATCTCAGTCTCAGTACGCATATTCTGTATCAGGTAAGGCACAACCAGAACCGCCACACTGACCAGCATCAGAATGCCGATCGCCGCTCCTTGAGCATAATTTGTCCCGTCGAAGGTCGTGGTCCACATATAAATACCCGGCACATCCAAACGAATATCCTTGTTGCCAAGAGCCACGATCAGGTCAAATATCTTGAGCGACATGTGTCCCAGGATGATCACTGCACTGAGCGTCACCGGCTGTAGCATGGGCAGGATGATGTAACGATATATCTGGAACTCACTTGCACCGTCCACCCGCGCCGCTTCGCGGATATCATCCGAGATGCTACGTATCCCACCCAAGTAAAGCGCCATTGTAAAGCCGGATAACTGCCACACGGCAGGAATTACCGTAAAGGCCATGCCCCAAGGCATTGGCGTGGAATGCCACAAGCTGATTAGAGAGTTGAGGCCGAGTGACTGAAAGATGAGATTGATCCCCGTAATTCGGTTGCCAGTAGCAGGATTCATCAACCAGCCCCAGACAACACCAGAAGCAATAAATGAAATCGACATTGGAAATAGAAAGATACTGCGAAAAATAGCCTCACCCTTGAGCCTTTGATCCAATAAGATTGCCAACCCCAGCCCAATGATCAAACAACCTGCAATGAACAATACGGTGAACAATCCGGTGTTACGAACATCAATCATGAAGCGCGTATCATGGAAGAGGTAAGTATATTGCAGTAAACCGACCCACGTATAATCCGGTAATAAGCCTTTCCATTTGCTAAGCGAAACTCGAACTGACCAGCCGATAAAACCATAAACAAAAATTGCGACAGCTACAATAGATGGAAGAAGCAATGCGATGGAAAGATAGGTCTCGTCCTTGAACATTGACACAATCACTAACACACCACAATAAAAGATCAGCCCGCCCAGCAGAAGACCGATGGATGTAAAATTCCTTCCGGCTATATCAAATTCTGTTCTGGTGAGGGTAGAGATCGAGACCGCGCCTATCAACATAAGCGCAATTGCCAGAATGAGTTCCGGCATACGAAGCACGAATCTTCGAGGCATAGTTTATCTCTCTTTCTCTTAATACTTCTCCCATCAAAAAAACTGGCTCAATCTTAGTGGGCGAGGTGGTAACTGTCAAGTTCCATAAAACATCGTATGAGGAATCTCGGCAGATTTTATAATGGGCGGCTCGATGAGCCGCCCATTATTCTCAAAAATCGCTTCCCTGCTTGCTACTTGCAGACGCCGTCGGATTTGCAGGCGTCAACCAGCGCGGCCTGGAAGTCGGCTACCTTGGTCGGGTCTGCCACGAACAAGCCCAGGGCTGTGGCGACCTTGCTGTCCCAGGATGGATTACCGACAACCTCGTGCGTTAAGCTGCCAACGACTTTATTGCTGGCCCAATCCTTGGCAGCGTTCTGCGAATACTCGCTGAATAGACTCTGATCGCAGTCAGTGCGGGCACAGATCGAACCCTTGAGCGGGTTGAAAGCTTCCTGGCCGGCCTTCGAAGCAGCAACTGTCAACCAATCCAGGGTGCCCTGAGGATTCTTGTTACCAACCGGCAGAACGAAGCTGTCGGCCAGGAACAGGAACGCGCCATTCGTTCCAGGCGGCGGAGCCCAGTCGAAGTCGGTGTGCGGCTTGAGGGCCAGTCCGTTCGGAGCAGGATTCGCAAAGTAGCCATACGCCCAGTCGCCCATGATGTTAAAGGCCGCATCTCCGTCGGTCATCAGCTTGGCAGCCGGCTGCCAGTCGGAGAGCGAAGCGTGGTCACTGTTTGTGTAGGACAACGCCTTGGCATAGTTGTGCAACGCCTTTGTGACATCGGCGCTGGCCCAATCGGTCTGGCCGGTCCACAGGCCACTCCATGCATCTGGGCCAAGGGTGCCGAGCATGACGTTCTCAAAGAGGTGTTCCGCAGTCCAAGCAGGTCCGAGGGCTAGGCATATCTTACCAGCGGCTTTGATCTTGTCGCAAGCAGCAAAGAAGTCGTCATAGCTCGCGAATCCGCCAGCGGGCATTGTTACCCCAGCCGCTTGCAGCACCTTCGGGTTGTACCACATCACGTTCGAGCGGTGAATGTTCACCGGTACGCTATATGGATGACCATCCTTGGAAATCAGGGGGAGCAGTGCGGCCGGCAGTGCAGCACCAAAGCCACTTGATTTGAAGAAATCATCCAGCGGTTGAATCTGTTTCGCATCTACGTAGGCGAATGTTGCTTCACCGGCATGGGCCTGCCAGGAATCAGGCGGGTCTCCAGCAGAGAGGCGTGTTGCCAGAACAGCCTTTGCGTTCGTGCCTGCGCCGCCAGCCACGGCCGCGTTCACAAACGTGTCATTTGGATATTTCGCCTGGAAGATCTTGACCATCGCGGCCAAGCCATCAGCCTCACCGGGGCCGACCCACCAGGAGAATACTTCCACCTTGGACATGGCGGGGGCAGCAGTGGCGGCGGGAGCAGCAGTCGTGGGGGCGGGGGCAGCAGGGGCTTGAGTCATTACTTCTGTCGGCGTCGCAGCGGGACCACAAGCGGAAAGCGCAAATGCGGCCACGAGGATGACAGCCAGCAGGCTGTAGAGGTATTTCTTCGACATGATATTTCTTCTCCTTTTAATATTGGTTCAGATCAGATTCAAACTTTGATAAGCATATAATTTTATTTACATTGCGTTTTGCCATCACCTCCTTTCAACATGACTTGGATTGGATAGAATGTCATCTACAACAATAGCAATCGCGCCGATCAGGCTGGCATCCGGGCCAAACGTAGAAAGACATACTTCCACTTGCTGATCGATCTCAGGTAACGAATGTTTATCCACGGTTTCTTTGATAGCTGGCAGAAGATAACTTCCAGCAGAACTTAACGGCCCACCCAAAATAATTTTATCAGGGTTAAAAATATTAATCAGGCTGGCAAAACCCTGTCCCATTGCAGAACCTGCTTCGGAAATGGAATCAATGGATTCCTGATCTCCGGCATCCGCCGCTTGTTTGATCAACGAAATGGTAAGAGGCGTATTTTGTTCCGCCATCAGACTTGGAACAATACTACTTCGCTTCACTTCAAGACGGGCTTGTACTCGTTGAACAATAGAATATTGATTGGCATAAGTCTCCCAACAGCCGCGATTCCCACAATGGCATGGATTCTGAAATGGTTCAGCCATGATCGGCGAATGTCCGATCTCGCCTGCATAGCCATTATTTCCACGATAAAGTTGACCATTCAAGAATAATCCTCCGCCAATCCCAACCCCTGCAAAAACAAAAATAAGGCCCTCGCTGCGGCGGGCGGTGCCAAACAAATGCTCGGCAATTGCAGCTGCATTTGCATCATTTTCAATAAAAACTTTTAAACCAGTCGGATCTGAAAATATTTTTCGCAGGGGCACGTTATGCCAATGAAGGTTTGGAGCAAAAATCAAAACCCCTTCTTTCAAGTCAACCGTTCCAGGTGTCGCGAGACCAAGCCCCAGAACAACATCACCCTTCTTGCGGGCAATCGTCAACGCCTCATTGACCAGGGCCAGTGTTTGTGAAATCGTCTTATCTTGCGCTTCAGCGGGATCAGCGCCTTCTGTATGCCGCCATAAGATATTTCCAAGAAAATCGGTCAACGCAACCGAGACAAAATCCACGCCAAGTTCCACGCCAATGATATGCCCTGCTTGTGGATTGATCTCCAATAATGTAGAAGGACGGCCTGTGCCATTCGAGTTCATCCCAGTCTCATGGATCAAGCCGCGAGCCAGCAATTCCTCCACGAGGCTGGACACGGTGGATTTATTCAACCCCGTGACATTGGCAAGTTGCGCGCGGGAAAGCGGGGCTTCTGTGTGGATTACCCGAAGTACTGAAGATAAATTGACTTCCCGAAGGAAAGCATGATCTGCCGTATTTTTGGAATTCATGTCTGGGTTAGTTAGTTGGTTGTCACAACATACTAACTATATTATAAGAGTTTACAACTGTTTGTCAATCCGGAAAACCTCCCAACTTGGTCGGATTTACCAGATGCGGGCGCGAGTTGATATAATCCGTCCATGCGCGACCTCCCACCTCTCATCCGCTGGACAAGGTCATCCACAATTCTGCTGAGCGGATTCCTGTTGGTTATCTTTCTAATCATTTATGTCTGGCAGCCCCTGGCGGAAGAATATCTGGCATACGTTGATTGGCGCGGCGCATGGTGGCTGTACATGGACTGGCTATTGCTCGGCATTTTCTTTTTCATGTCTTTGACCATTGTGGCGCGTGCCGACCTGCGCACCGACGCGCTGATCGTTCTGGTCGCGACCTTTGGCGGACTCGTGATCGAATCGTGGGGCACTCAGACCAATCTCTGGCATTACTACACTGCCGAGCACCCACCACTTTGGATTATCCCGGCCTGGCCGATTGCAACTCTATCCATTGACCGAATCACGCGTGCGTTGAGTTATTTTCTGCCAAAAGAAAATCAACGCAGCTATAAAATTCTTTACTGGCTCACCCTTTCATTATTTTATGGACTGATGCTTTTGTTTGTTGCACCTACTTTCGACAAGTCTTATACGGACCTTGCACTTTTGCTGTGCGCCATCCTCATTTTCTCACCCACAGATTATCGTCTGGCCCTCCTCATTTTCATTGCGGGCGCAGGGCTTGGTTACTTCCTTGAACTATGGGGTACAACCCGCGCATGCTGGATGTATTACACGGGTCAAACGCCGCCGCTTTTTGCAGTGTTGGCGCACGGCATGGCCGCGGTCGCTTTCTGGCGGACGGGGCTGGCGCTGAAAATGATCGGGGTTAGATTCGGCATCTCGAAGTCTCAGCCGGTTCAGGCGATAAAAGAAGCGTAGTTCGTCATCCACATGATCTTTGTCATTAGCTCATCCATTTCGCTTATTTCAGTATTGACTGAAATGACTGAAACGGGGTAGAACTGTTACTCGGAGATGGCTATGAAGAGAACCGATCCTCCCCGGCAAGGCAAATTCGCAAAACTCAGTCCCGGCTTGGCCCGCTTTATCGAAAGCATGGGCATGTACTTTGAGAATATGGGAATTCCCCGAATCGGTGGGCGTATTCTTGGCGTTTTAATGATCGCCCATGAACCGCTTTCCGCCGAAGATATCGGGAAGATCCTCAAAGTGAGCCGCGGCAGCATCTCGACCAATATGCGCGCGCTAACCAGCAGCGGCATGGTCGAAAAGAGATCCGTCCTGCATGACCACACCACATACTTTGTTTTCTCCGAGGCGGCCATGGAACAACGCATGATGACCGGAATTCAGGGCGCAATGATATTCAGGAAATTGGCCGAGCAGGGACTGGCTTCACTGCCCAGCAATGATTCCGCCCGCATACGCATGCAAAGGTCAATGGAATGGTCTGACGTGTTGGTCGACACCTTCCAAAAAGCAATTGCCGAATGGCGTGCAAGATATCCTGATTAAGGCGCCTCAATTTATAAGGAGTTGAAATGCAACTTTATCTGCGTCTTGCATGGCGCAACATCTGGCGTCACCGCCGCCGAACCGTGATCATCATGCTAGCCATGGGATTTAGCCTTGCGCTGATGATGTTCTACGATGGCATGATCGACGGATTTAACCAGGCCATCTACGGCAATGCCGTCCGCGTGCTGGGCGGTAACATTCAGATTCACGCCGCTGGTTACCGCGCGAAAATTGACAGCAATCCGCTTCTGCCGTTGACCGACGACTCGTCCGTCGTTAAAGCGGCTTTATCCCGGCCCAATGTGATCGCGGCCACCCGTCGCATCATCACCGGCGGATTGGTCACAAATCCCGAAGGCGCGTGGCCGATCAGCATCGTTGGTATCGAACCGGAAGCGGAAGCGCCCGTCAGTTTGATCGCGCAACATATCACCGCCGGAAATTGGCTGACAGCCAGCGACCAGGATTCAATTCTCATCGGCAAAGGATTGGCAGATGCCATGAGCATTCGAGTCGGCGACCGCATCACGGTCGTTGGCAGTGATATTCATAAACAAAACCGCCAGCGTACCATGACCGTGATCGGTATTTATGATATTGGCATCACATCCATCGAAAAACAAACTGCTTACATTTCATTGAATGAAGCGCAAAGTCTCTACGGCCTGCCGGGTCAATCCACGGAAGTTGATCTCACGCTGAAAAAACTTGGACAGGAAGCAACGGTCGTCACGGCTTTGACCCCCGCCCTGCTGGGCTATGAAGTCGAATCATGGGACCAGAATTACCCGGATCTCAAGAATGCCATCAACTCGAAAGGCGCGGTGATGAATGTGTTCGGCGTCATCATCATGATGATTGCGGGCATCGGCATCTTGAATCTATTGTTAATGGCTGTCTACGAACGGACGCGTGAAATTGGTCTGCTTGGCGCAATGGGACTCAAACCGCGCCAGATCGCCGCGTTGTTCATCCTTGAAGGCACGATGATCGGCGTTGTCGGTGTTGCGGCTGGCGTTATTCTAGGTTTGATACTCAATGGAAGTTTGGGCGTGGTTGGGATGGACTATAGCCAATTCTCCAGCCTTGCCGATTACATGGCGCTGATCAGTGGACGCGTATATCCAACGCTTGGGTTGAACAATCTCCCATCACGCGCGCTGACCGTCATCATTATCGCCACCCTCGCGGCATGGATTCCCGCCAGCGAAGCCGCCCGGCGCGAACCTGCCGAAGCGTTGCATTCTGTTTAGTTTTGGAGTCCGGGAGCTTGCTCCCGCATGGCGCCAGCAAGCTGGCGGGCTCCAAAGAGACTCCAAAGAGAGGGACCTACTATGATCCAACTTTGTAAAATGGCCTTCCGCGACCTGGGCCGCAACAAACGCCGCTCGATTCTTTCCGCGCTGGCAGTTTCAGTGGGCATGGGCTTGCTTCTTTTAATGGCGGCCGTTATCGCCGGTGAAATGCGAGGCGCTCTTGAGAACACCATCAACATCGAGAGCGGACATTTGCAAATCCGCACCGTAAATTACGATGAAAATAAAGTCAGCTTGAAATGGGCCGACTTGATCGTAAACCCCGATCAGGTTGTTGCACAGGTCAGATCCATTTCGCAGGTGGCGGCTGCCACGCCGCGACTTTTTGCAAGCGGCATTGTAACGCTTGGCAATAATTCGCGCGGCGTGAAAGTCATCGGCATTGACCCGGCTTCTGCGGCCAACCGGCCGTTTCGTCAGGGGCTGTTGAGCGGAGAGTTTCTCACAGCCGACGATCGCAGCGGAATTTTGGTTGGCAAACCGCTGGCAGAGAAATTCAAACTCAATGTCGGAGATCCGGTTAGCCTCCTGGTCAACACATCTGATGGAAGCGTGGCCGAGCAGACCTTCACAGTGCGTGGTATTTACACAACCAACAACGCAGGCTATGATGAGATCACCGTTTTTATGCCTCTTGCCAAAGCGCAGACCATCACCAACACTACAAATCATGCCAGTACGATCTTTATCTTGTTACGGGACCGCGAGCAATCGAATGCGGTTGCCGACGCGTTGCAATCCTCAGGTTATCAAATTCTGACCTGGCAAAAAATGAATGATCTTATCGTGCAAATGGAACAGTTTGCCGGCGCTTACATGGTTGTTCTTTATCTGATCGTATTGGGAATTACTGCGACTGTTGTCACCAATACGTTAGTGATGGCGGTTTTCGAACGCACGCGCGAGATCGGCATCCTTTCGGCTATTGGAATGAAAGGCGGCCGCATTATGGCGCAATTCCTGACTGAAGGATTTCTGATCGCGACCGGCGGCGTTATTGGCGGAATGATCTTTGGCGGACTGCTCGTTGCCTACTTCGCAAAATTCGGTTTTTACATTGGCAACTTTGGACTTACAGGCTATTTGCTTGGAGATACGATCTACGCCTATCTCACACCTCAGGATACGATCTCACTCACAATCGTAACCTACATCATCACACTGATCGCTTCGCTTTATCCCGCCGTGCTGGCCGCGCGGCTGGAACCCGTCGAAGCCTTGCACGGAATCGGAGACTAACATGGAAGTCACAAAAGTTGTCAACGCAACACGCACATTCAAGATCGGCGAGATCGAAACCAAGGCCCTGCGCGGCGTGGATTTGAGTATCACCAACGGTGAATTCACCGCACTGGTCGGACCTTCAGGCTCCGGCAAGACGACCCTCCTGCAATTGATCGGCCTGCTCGACCAGCCGACAACTGGAAACGTTTTCATCAATGGCAAAGATGCTACCCGCCTCAATCGGGACCAGCGGGCGGACCTGCGCAAAGGGACGATTGGATTCATCTTCCAGTTTTTCGCCCTCATCCCCACGCTGACGGCGTACGAGAACATCGAAATGCCGCTTTTGCTCAACGGCATGAAAGCCGCCGAGCGCAAAGCCCGCGTCAACGAAATGCTCGAAGCAGTCGGTCTAAGTGACCGCGCCCATCACCGCCCCGATCAACTCAGCGGCGGACAACAGCAACGCGTCGCTGTGGCGCGCGCGCTTTCCATCAAACCCAGCATGATCCTCGCTGATGAACCAACCGCCAACCTCGACACTGATAATGGCAAGCAGGTCATGGAGATCATGCAAAAACTTAACAAAGAAACCGGTGTCACGTTTGTATTCGCCACGCATGATCCGCGCGTCATCAAATATGCCAAGCGTGTCGTCACCCTGCGCGATGGCTTGGTCGTGGAGAACAACGGAAACTTGGCGAAAGCATAGGCTTGAGAATGAAGAAAATTTATTTAATCGTACTGATTATTCTTGGAATGACTCTGGCCGCCTGCGGCGCAACATCCACACCAGCGGCGATTTCCACGGTCGTTCTGAACGCTCAAC
>JAKBYW010000026.1:0-11639 GCA_021840275.1 Chloroflexota bacterium
ACTGGCCTCACGAGCAACGACTGGTTATCCGTGCCGTTGTATGTTTTGATATTCGGCGCAATTTATTTCCTGCTTAACCTACCTTTGAGTTATTACAGCGGCTTTATCTTGCCGCACAAGTTTGGACAATCCACCCAATCGTTGAAGGATTGGATCATGGATCAATTCAAGGGCATGGCTGTGGGTCTGCCGATTGGGTTGATCCTGCTCGAATTGCTTTATCTCGCTTTGCGCGTCACGGGCCATTTGTGGTGGCTGTGGGCCGCAGGCGGACTGCTTGTGTTCAGCGTGTTGCTATCGAATCTCGCACCGGTTCTCATCATGCCTATCTTTAATAAGTTCGTCCCGCTGGGTGATGAACATAAAGATCTGGCTGACCGCCTGATGAAGCTGGCTGAGAATGCAAAGACAAAAGTCCAGGGCGTGTATAAGTTTGATATGTCGCGCCGCTCCAAGTCCGCGAATGCCGCGTTGACCGGTATCGGCAATACTCGTCGCATCGTGTTGGGCGATACGCTGATCAATGAATTCACGCCCGATGAAATCGAGACGGTTCTTGCTCACGAGTTGGGACATCAAGTGCATCGTGACATCCCATTCCTGATCACGTTTGGAACGATCACAACCATGCTTGGACTTTATCTTGCTTCTTTGATTTTGAATTGGGTGATTGGTTTCTTTGGCTTTACAGGCGCGAGCGACGTGGCCGCTTTCCCCGCCTTGCTGATCGTGCTCGGCGCTTATAACTTGATCCTGATGCCGTTGGAAAATGCAGTTGTCCGTTGGCGTGAACGCATGGCAGATGAATATGCTTTGCAATCCACAGGCAAGAAGGATGCTTTCAGCTCTGCATTTGTGCGTTTGGCAAATCAAAATTTGGGTGAGATTGATCCGGAGAAGTGGGTGGTGTTCCTGTTTTACGATCATCCCCCGCTGGGCGAACGAATTGAAATGGCGAAGAATTGGAAACCAACATAATGACTCACCTTACACAAAACTAATGAAACGTCATTGCGAGAAGCGTTCTTCTCCGCCTGTCCTGGCGGATAGGCCGGGGAAGCAATCTCCCACTAAGTTGGAGACTGCCACGTCGGGGAAAGCACCCTCCTCGCAGTGACATGTATCGTGAGTAATGATAAGGGCGATCTCGTGGTCGCCCTATTTATTTGTCCATGTGCTTCGATAAAATAAGACCGGCAGCGTCACGATGATTGTGATGACGATTCCCATCAACATGATCTGATCTGTTGAACCGGGCACCGAAATGGGAGTAGCGGTTGGGGTGGGGGATGCGATCTGAATTTGATAAAAGGCGGCCGCTCCCAGGTCCGCGTTGGAAGCGAGAGAATTAATCGATCCGATGGACGCGCCAATAAAGGCGAAGGCGAGTCCGATTCCGATAAAGATCACAGGCCGGAGAATCCGCAAGTGCTTCTTGATCATTTTCATGCCGATGATTTTAGTATAACATGTCCTTAAATTAACTTTTCGTATCTGTATTGTACTTTTTCATAAGCTTGCAGTATAATGCCGAAATTATGTGGCGGGGCGTAATCCGCTTTTTGGATATTATTTTAGTGTTATGAAATATCCCACTGTCAGGAGAATCTATGTTTAAAAAGCTTTTCAATGTGCTGAACCAGCCGCTTGGGCGTATTGGTGTCCTGATCATATTATTGGTGGTTTTCAGCACAGGGGTTTGGGGCATTGCCCAAACCCAGAAATCACCTGAACAGCCAATTCAATTCCCACACAATCTGCATGTCGGTGTGGGAATTCAATGTTTATACTGCCATCCGGGCGCGCTGCGCGGCCCTTCACCCGGCCTGCCAACCGAAACGAAGTGTTGGGGCTGTCATCAACAAATGGCGATCACCAACACGAGTCTGCTGCTAAAACCATTGGTTCAGGCAGTCCAGAACAATCAACCGATCGATTGGGTTCCGGTGGCGCAAGTGCCGGACTTTGTGCACTATAACCACAGGCCTCATATTGCCGCAGGATTGAATTGCGAAGACTGTCATGGCAATGTGAGCAAAATGACCGTTTATCAAAACCCTGAAATCATGAACATGGGTTGGTGTTTGAGTTGTCACCGGGCAAAGACGGAGGATAACGTCCAGAACAATCCGAATCACGATCCCGCTGTCACAGCGATGCTGGCCGAGCAGCGCACCAAGCTTACCGATTGCAGTACCTGCCATTATTAGATCGGTCGAAAGGATATGATATGAGCAAACAGATTTCCCGGCGCGACTTTTTAAAGTTAGCTGGAGTAGGCGCGGCAACAACCGCCGTCCTGACCGGTTGCGGCCCGGCATCACGTTATGTTACGCGCGAGCCTTACATTAAAATGCCGGAGTATACCTATAATGGTTTAAGCACTTTTTATGCCACTACCTGTCATGAGTGCTCGGCAGGCTGCGGTTTGGTTGTCCGCACGATGCAGGGACGCGCCATCAAAGTGGATGGAAATGTAAACAATCCCGTTAATTTGGGCAAGACCTGCGTGCGTGGTCAAGCCACTCTGCATGGCATGTATAACCCTGATCGTGTAACAGACCCGTTCCACCGCACGGCGCGTGGTTCAGATGGCGGGGATAAGATGGATTGGGATGCCGCGACTCAAGTCGTGGCCGATGCTTTGAGCAAGAACAAACCGGAAGAAATTGCTTTCCTGATGGGGATGGTTCCCGATCATCTCTTTGACCTGGTAACGGATCTCGCCAAATCACTTGGCGCGCCCGCTCCGGTTCGTTTTGGGGCGCTTGGAATGTTCGAAGCGCGCGCCACGCTTGGGCGGGCCGCCAAAGATGTTCTCGGTCAGGATGGCTTGCCTTTCTTTGACGTGGCTGGCGCGGACATGGTCTTCTCGTTCGGCGCCAACTTCCTCGAAACCTGGCTTTCACCGGTCGCTTATACACGCAGCTATTCCAAAATGCGGCGCGGAAATCCCAGCCGCCGCGGCTACTTTGTTCAATTCGAGGCGCGGATGTCGCAAACAGGCGTTAACGCGGATGAATGGATTCCGATCGTACCCGGGACCGAGGGCGCGGTCGCCCTGGCGATTGGCCGTCTCGCGGCTGAAGCGGGAGGCGCCAAGGTACCCGCAGCTTTCTCCGGCGTGGACGTCAAAGCGGTTGCCCAGGATTCCGGCGTTTCGGTTGATACTCTGACTCGTTTGGCCAGACTCTTTGCCAAAGCCGGTAATGCGCTTGCCATTCCAGGCGGCGCGGCTTTAGGACAGAGCAACGGTTTGCAAACAGCCGAAGCAGTGTTGGCTCTGAATGCTTTCGCCGGTAACTTTGGCAAGCCAGGCGGCGTTTACCTTTCAACGCTTGCGCCGCTGGTTGACCAATATCATCGCCCGGCCAGCATCAAGGAAATGCAGGATTTTGTAAATACACTCAAATCGGGCAGCGTCAAAGTGTTGTTCGTGCACGGTGTCAATCCTGTCTTTGAATTACCGAAGTCACTTGGTTTTGCTGATGCCCTGGCTAATGTCGAGCAGGTTATTTCGTTCGCGACCTTCCCGGATGAAACAGCCATGCAGGCCAATTATGTTTTCCCGGATCATCATGGCCTGGAGTCGTGGGGCTACCAGAAGGTTGCTACCGGTGCGGGTCCTTCCGTGCTTTCGGGATCGCAGCCTGCGATTTCAGCCTACTACAATACACATGCTACTGTTGATGTCTTGCTGGCTGCCGCACAGAAAGCCGGTGGTGCGTTGGCTGCCGCCCTGTCTTTCAAAGATGAGGTTGCGTTTATCCAAAGCAAGCTGGGTGACTTGGTGAGCGCGGCGGATGGTTACTTCTCGGCGCCGGAGATCAACACTTTCACAGCGGAGTTCCAGCAATATGGCGGCTGGTGGAAAACGAAGGATGACCTGATCGCACCATCTGGTGCGGATGTGCTCAGTCAGAGTTTCAAAGTTGACCCGGCGCAGTTTAGCGGAAGCGGTCAGTTTTATCTTGTCCCGTTTGTCTCGCCGACACTGGGCGAAGCCGGGGCCAACAAACCCTGGCTGCAGGAGGTCCCTGACCCGAACACTACAGTTACTTGGAATTCATGGGTGGAGATCAACCCTGCTACGGCTGCTCAACTCGGTATTGATAACGATGATGTGGTTTTGATCAAATCTGATGCAGGCTCGGTGGAGGCCTCGGTTTATAAGTATCCGGCTATTCGTCCAGACACGATCGCAATTCCTTTTGGGCAGGGTCATACTGCGTACGGGCGTTATGCTGAAAAACGCGGCATCAATCCTGCTGATTTGTTGGGTCCCAGCCTTAATGAGGCAGGCGACTTGGCGTTTGCAGGCGTAAAAGTCAGCATCGAGAAGACCGGTAAAAAGCATGTTCTCGCCCGTTTGGAAAGCATTATGGGCGTTTACGGGACGCCACAGAATTAGGAGAGACTTTATGACTACTCAAACTAAGATTCCCGAAACCAGTATAGGTCAAAGTACTGCGGGGCAGGGAAAATGGGGCATGGTCATTGACCAGGATATGTGTACAGGATGCCAGGCTTGCGTTGCTGCCTGTGTCATGGAAAACAATATTTCGTTCGTGGGCGAGGATGATCTGGCCTATGGACGCGGCATGCATTGGATCCGCATCGAGCGCTTTTGGCAAGGTGATTTTCCTAAAGTTAGCAGCAGTTTTCAGCCCATGCTTTGTCAGCAGTGTGGACATGCGCCTTGCGAACCGGTTTGTCCAGTGTATGCATCAGTTCAGAGCGCTGCGGAGGAAATCAATCTCCAAGTCTATAACCGCTGTGTGGGTACACGTTATTGCGCCAACAACTGCCCCTATCAAGTGCGTACCTTCAACTGGCGTGACTATACGCGTCCTGAACCGCTCAACAATCAGCTCAATCCCGATGTGACCGTCCGTCGGATGGGTGTGATGGAGAAATGCACGTTCTGTATCCAACGGATAAACGCTGTCGAGGATAAGGCCGCTTCGGAGAACCGCCAGATCAAGGATGGAGAAATGGTTCCGGCCTGCGCCCAGGCCTGCCCGGCATATGCGATCACCTTCGGACGCATCGATGATCCGAATAGCAAGGTCAGCCAAAAAGCACGCGATGGTCGCGGTTTCATGGCGCTCGAAGAACTCGGCACCTTGCCGAGAGTGACTTACCTGAAGGGAGGCTCATCACATGGCAGCAATGGCTAAAGCAATGCAACCTGCTCACGCGGGTGAATTGGAAGACCCTCGCGAAAACTTATTGTACGATCCCCGGCCTCGCAGCGAGATGAATGATATGGTCATGGATGCCATGCAAACTGCTGGCTGGAAATTTTGGGTTGTGACCATCGTCCTGGCTTTGTTTGTGCTGATTGGTTTGTTCGGTGTGTGGGGCTACCTGATCTTGAATGGTATGGGTGTTGCTGGTGTTACACGGCCGATCTACTGGGGCGCGTTTCTTGTCGATGTAGTATTTTGGATCGGTATTAGTCATGCCGGAGCATTTGTCTCGGCCCTGTTACGCGTCTTTAAAACAGGATTCCACCATGCGATCACACGCGTGGCTGAATTCATGGCTGTGTTTGGCATCATTCAGGCCGGTTTGAGCGTGTTCTTTCACATGGGCCGAGTCTGGCTTTTCTACTGGATGATTCCCATTCCCAACGAACGTGGAATTTGGCCGGATTTCCATTCGCCGTTGATGTGGGATTTTATGGCCATTACCACTTACATGATCGTTAGTACGCTATACCTGATCCTGCCGCTGATCCCGGATCTGGCAATGGCGCGTGATCGTTCGACTGGCTGGCGTAAGAAGTTATATCGCATCCTGGCTCTTGGCTTTCGCGGCACCGAAGGAGATTGGAAGCACTTGCGTGCGGCGATCAAGATCTTCTCTTTTGCCATGATCCCGGTGATGGTCTCTGTGACCACCGTTGTTTCCTGGGATTTTGCTTTGGCAACTAGAGCGGGTTGGTCATCGACGGTCTTTGGACCGTTCTTCGTGATCGGGGCGTTCCATTCAGGAGTTGCGGCGCTGGTCGTGATCCTGGTTCTCATCCGCAGTACGATGAAGAATATGAAATATTTTATCCGTCCCGAAACCCTGGACGCTCTGGGCAAATTGATGTTGATCATTTCAATGGTCTGGGCCTATTTCTACTTTAATGATTACATGGTGCCGTGGTATGGCGGCGATTCGTTGGAGAGATTGGTGCTCAAGTTCCATGAGACCGGGCCATTTGCCTGGATGTTCTATTCAATGCTTATCTTCAATGCAGTCATTCCGTGGGCATTGTTGTGGAATAAGAAAATTCGCCGTATGCCCTGGGTGATGTTTACCATTGGCTTGCTCATTGTCGTGGGGATGTGGTTCGAACGATTCCTGATCGTACCCGGCACGCTGACTATTTCGACTGATCCCTTTACCTGGCGGGTATATCAAATAAGTTGGGTTGAGATCTCCCTCACATTGGGCACCCTGGCATTCTTCGCTTTGCTTTACTTGATTGTCTCGCGATTCCTGCCATTTATATCGCCCTGGGAAGTGCAGGAAGGTCAAGCATCCCATACGATCCGTAAGGTCGGCAAAGCCACCTTACCATCGGCCAGTGAAATTGATTAGGTTGAGAGGAACGAAATATGTCTGATGCTACGACTCTTTTAGCCCTTTTTCAGGATGTTGATCCAGCCGCGGATGCGATTGAAAAACTCCGTGAGATGGGACTCAGCAACGATCAAATGAATGTGGTTTCCGGAATTCCTTTCCAGGAGGAAATCCTGGGTCGCCCAATTGTTCGCACACACGTACCGCGCATTGCATTGGGCGGCGCGATTGCCGGCTTTGCCATTGCCGTATTCCTGATCTGGGGTGTACCGCTCTTGTATCCATTGTATGTTGGCGGTCAACCAATGTTTCCCATACCGCCGCTGTTGGTTCTCGGTTTTGAATTGATCATGCTGGGCATGTTGACTTCTGCATTTCTGGGCGTGTTTATTGATAGCAGGTTCCCATCTTACGAGCCTGCGTTATATGCGCCGGAGGTCAGCGATGGGAAGATTGCCCTGTTTTTCGATTGCCCGGCTGACAAGCAGGTGAAGTTCAAGGAAGCCATGAAATCGTTGGGCGCAGAATCGGTCAGAATGGTGGAGGCTCAAGAATTATGAACCCTGCTCATAAGCGACTATTATATGCGGGGGGCGTTGTGCTGGTGGCGATTATCCTGTTGGAACTATGGGCTTTTGATGTGATCCACTTTGACTTTGTCAGTTTTATGGAGATCCAGCCTTCCTATCAGCCGATGGAAAAGCCTCTGCCCGTGCCGCAAAATTCGATCCCGGTGGAGGGAGCGGCTTATATCCCCGGGATGGGTATGCCGCCCAACCCGGTAACTGCCGATGATGTCTCGGTCGTGCGTGGCAGGGAACTCTATCAGATTAACTGCATGTTGTGTCACGGTCCACAGGGCCAGGGCGATGGTCCGGTTGCGTCTTTTTTGAAGAACAAGCCCGCCAACTTGACAAGCGATGCTGTTCAAACTAAGGCCGATGGCGCACTTTTCATGACCATCAGCAACGGCGTTACGGGTGCCATGCCCCCATTGAACGAGAATCTGTTGGTACGCGAACGCTGGGATGTCGTGAATTATTTGCGGACTTTACCGTCTCAGGCCGCTTCGGCGCCTGCCGCTACTCCGACTCCTTCTTCGACTGGACAACCGGCTGCAGGCACACCTGCAGCTACTACTGCGCCTTCCAGCAGTCAGGAGGAAGTTGCTCGCCCCTCGAATCCAGGAGGTCCGGGGGATGCCATCAACTTGAAAGGCGATGTGACTGCAGGCTCAACCGTATATAATGCCAATTGTGCTGCCTGTCATGGAACGGATGGAAAACAAGGAATGACCAATCCCGGTTCCACGGATGGGGTTGTCCCGAGCTTGAATCCGATCGACCCCACGTTGATGAATGCAGATTACAAAACGTTTGCTACCAATCTTGATCTTTTCATGCAGCATGGTTCCACGCCGCAGGGACCAAGTCCGGCGCTTTCCATGCCCGCGTGGGGCGACCAAAACAAATTAACTCAGCAACAGATTGCTGATGCCATTGCCTATGTTATTAGCTTGAATCCTGTTCCTTCATCCGGAGTGCCTACGCCCACTGAAATGGCCGGGCAGGATGTTGCCCGTCCGTCAAATACTGGTGGGCCAGGTGATGCACTCAAATTGCAGGGTGATCCAACTTCAGGCGCGGCGTTGTACGTCACGAATTGTGTCGCATGCCACGGGGCTGAAGGAAAAGGTGGCGTTCCGAATCCTGGCTCCGCAGATGGTTCGGTTCCACCGCTCAATCCGATTGATACAACAATCAAGAACAGTGATCAGACCGTCTTTGCTTACAACCTCGATTTGTTCCTTGAGCATGGCTCAACTCCGGAAGGCCCCAGCCCTGCATTAAAGATGCGGGCTTGGGGTGATCAAGGAGCGCTGAAGCCGCAGCAAATCGCTGACCTGATCGCTTATCTCATAAAATTAAATGGTGGAGCGTCTCAGCCGCAGGCCACCTCGACACCGTAGGAGTCACGATATGAAAAAAGATACCATGCGCACGGTGATGTATGGCGTGCTGATCGGCCTCCCGACGATGGTGGTGGTTTGGATACTCGTTGTTTCCTTTCTGGGATGCGACTTTAACAACTCCTGTGCCAACACTTCACAATCCGGTCTAACTCCTGTACCAACGTTGATTCCCGCAACCATGCCCATTCCCGAAGTGGGCGCAGGGCACCAGGCAGCGCCGGCCAAGTGTCAGGTTGCAACCGTGGACCTTATTGGCGATTGGGTCAAGGCAGGTGTTCCTGAAAAGGTACCTTTTGACTTTACCGATGCCAAAGGCACGGCTTGCACGGCTACCTTCTCCGCTGATGTGCTGCCGCTGTTTACAACGCCAAACCTTTGGTATGACGGCGCGTCTGCATGTACCACCTGCCATTCTGCAGATGTGACTGCGGCGACAATGCACATGAGTCTGGCTAGCTATCAGGATATTCTGGCCGGCAGCAATCGCGCGAATGCGAATTCCAAAGGCACTGATATTTTAGGCGGCGGTAATTGGGAAAAATCCATTCTCTATGACATGTTGTACACTAAAAAGTCAATGCCGCTTGGACGCCCTGCTACTGTCCCGGCAGCGGGCCCCGTTATCTTTGCGGGAACGCCCAAGTCTGGGGCGTCTGGTGTAACTTCTCAGGGAACCCCCAGCTCTGGGGCTTCCGGCAAAACTTCTCAAGCTACGCCTACGGCTGTTGCTACAGAAATGGCCAATGATGCCAGTCAGGATGTTGCCCGGCCATCGAATAGCGGCGGAGCAGGTACAGCCGCCACCCTGACCGGCAATGCCGACTCAGGCAAGCAGGTCTATGACGCGAATTGTTCCTCCTGCCATGGGGTGGACGGAAAGGGCGGCGTTGCAAATTCCGGCTCAACGGATGAGACGGTTCCAGCGTTGAATCCCATTGACCCGACCATCAGGAGCGATAATCTCACCACCTTCGCTTATAACCTTGATCTGTTTATTGAGCATGGTTCAATGCCCGAAGGTACAGGTCCTGCGTTGCAGATGCCCGCCTGGGGCGATAAAGGTCGCCTTCAACCGCAGCAGATTGCGGATGTGATCGCTTATCTTATCAAACTCAACCCATAGGCTAAGAGAAGTCGAGCTGATCGGTTTGCTCGGCGATTCAAAAAGGCGCAAAGGCTTATTTTCCTTTGCGCTTTTTTCTTATACGATCAGGCGCGACCGGGGAGTTTGAATTTCAGGCCGCTTTTTTCTTTTTGCTGACCCTGGCTTCGGCAATTGATTCGGGGATTGGCATGGGGATCGGCGTCTGGGCGATGGTTTGGGCCTGGACCGCCTCAGAGGCTGTGGAATCGGAAGCCGGTTCGAGTTCCAGTTCGACCGTTTCTTCCATCCGAATTTGGCCGCGCAGAAACGCGCCTTCTTCCGTTACGAAAGCGGTCGTGACTACGTCACCCCAAACACGGCCCGAGGCGCGGATTTCCAGTTTTTGGGTGGTGATATTGCCGCGCACCGCGCCCGCTACGATGACGGTGTTGGCGCGCACGTTCTGACAGGTGACGCGTCCGGTCTCGCCGACGACCAGCATGCCGCGCAATGCAATCTCGCCTTCGAAGGCGCCTTCGATGCGGACGCCGCCGGAGCCGTTGATGCTGCCATGCCAAATGACGCCCGGCCCGAGCACGGATGTGATGCGCTCGACGGCCTGGATCTGTTGTGGGTTTTCTGCGGGGGATGAAGCTCGTTTAAACATGCTTGCCCAATTTTACCGTATAAAGAAAAAGAACGGGAAACTTACTTGTCCGCCATCCCGCCGTAAATCTTATCCTGTGTTTGATCCAATGGCTTCACCTTATATTGAGCCAGTCATTGTCGAATGGTGTGGCCTGTTGATGATCTCGCTGCAAGCTCGCTGCCATTTAGATTTCCAAATTGTTTTCTTAAACTCTTGACGGAACTCGTTTTATTGGAGTATAGTCCAACCGCTATATATGAACACATACCTAACTCACGAAGAAAAGGAGGTGATTGCCTTGGACGCCGATGACCATTTAATGCGCCCAACTTTGTTCCTTTTTGACTTCTCCGAATTGCGACTGTTCCAGGTGCGAGTGGACCGCCTCAAAATGCGCGGTCGCCTCCCGGCTTTATGCGCGGCATGAATTAATTGCCAGTCCGCTGCCCCTGCCTGCACCTGGCGCCGTTACAGGTGAACCAGTCGCCACCTTCGGAGAACTCGAAGGTGGTTTTTATTTTCTGTTAGGAGGTGCCTCATGGCTTTTATCAGCGAATTGACCGGGCGTCCGGTCACCGATTTCGATGGGACACAGATTGGTGTTCTGAAAGATTTGATAGCGCGCTCATTAAAAGAATTTCCGCATCCGGTTGTGGATGCAATTGTAGTGCATGGTAAAGAAGGGGATCGCGCCATCCCATATTCCGATCTTGCTGCTTTACTATCCGCGGCCATCCCGCTCAAACGGCCTGCGGTGAATATTCCCGCTTACGAATTCCGCGAGGACGACATTCGTCTCGTCGAAGATGTGCTTGACCAGCAGATCCTCGATACTGACGGTGCGCGCGTTGTGCGCGTCAATGACATTGAACTGGTGCGCGTCAACGGCAATGTGGTTGTCAGCAATGTAGACATCGGGATGCTCGGCATCCTGCGCCGACTTGGGCTTGAGAAACTTGGCCATTGGACCGCGAAACGCTTCAGCACGGATCTGGCAGCGGGCACCATTTCATGGGAGTTTGTCGAACCCCTGATCCATGACAAATCCATGCGTCTGAAAGTCCCGATGGACAAACTGGCTGAACTGCATCCATCTGATATTGCCGAGATCATCTCTGACCTCAGCCGCGCGGAACACAGCGACTTGCTTCATAAACTGGATATCAAACAACTTGCCGACACATTGGAAGAAGTTGAGCCTGATTTCCAGGCCAACCTGCTTGAACATCTTACAGATGAGAAGGTCGCTGACGTTCTCGAAGAAATGTCGCCGGACGAAGCAGCGGACTTGTTGAACGAACTTTCACCAGAGCGCAGTCAGAGCTTGCTCAAACTGATGGAAACAGAAGAAGCCG
>JAKBYW010000435.1:0-2575 GCA_021840275.1 Chloroflexota bacterium
ATCTTTCTCTTCGGCTTTATCCTGCTTTAAAGCAGTGGTCGTGACTCCGAAGCCGAGCGGCTTGGTCAACACCAACGCATCGCCGACTTTGAGTCCGCTTTTGCTCAACATCTTTTGCGGGTCAACCAGGCCGATCACGACCAGACCATATTTTGGCTCTTTGTCCTGAATGGTGTGTCCGCCCGCGATGACGACGCCAGCTTCGCGCGCTTTTTCCGCGCCGCCGCGCATGATTTCAGATGACAGAGCCGTTGGCAGGTCCGGGGGAAGAGCCGCAATGTTCAAAGCCAGGAAGGGAGTCCCGCCCATGGCGTAAATATCCGATATGCTATTGGCCACCGCGATTGCGCCGTAGTCGTAGGCATCGTCAACGACCGGCGTGAAGAAATCGGTGGTCACGACGATGGCGCGCGAATCATCCAGCCGCCAGACTGCCGCATCATCCGGGCCTTCTAGTCCGACTAATAGATCAGGATAATCGGACGAGTGAAAAATATCCTGAACGGGGCGCAGAACCTGCGCCAGCGTTTCCGCGTTGAGCTTCGACGCTCAACCCGCGCAGGCCGCTAAACTCGTCAGACGGATTTGGCGACCACTTGGTGCCTTCTTGTTCATCGATTCCTTGAAAATGTGACTGTCACATTATATGATGTTTACTGTGCGGTTGGAGTTGTAACGTTAGGCAGCGGCAAAATGAATTGATTGCCGCTCGGTATGAAGATGGTCTGCACGGTTGGTGCCAGCTTGATGATGTATTGATATTGCAAAAGCTCCGGCGTGAGCGATTGCGTCAACAGGGTGTTGGCTTGCGCTTCAGCCTGCGCCTGCAGGATGCGCGCGTCTGCGGCACCTTTGGCAGCTATCACTGCCGCGTCTGCCGCGCCCTGCGCCACCTGCCGCGCCTGTTCGGCTTCCTGCTTCTTTTGCTCGACGACCAGTTTGGCCTGCAATGCCTGTTGTTCGGCGATCTGCTTCTGTTCCACCGCCTGGGCATATTGGTCGCTGAAGCGGATGTTGCGAAGCAGGAAACTCGACATGATCAAATTATTGTCCGTCAATCCTTTTTGGATCGCATCGGTGATCATCTTCTCGAGTTCGTTGCGTTTGGTACTGACGATCTCCTCCACGCCAAATTGTGAAACTGCATCGCGGATGGCTGCCCGTGTGACCGGCCTCACGACGTTGTCCTGGAACCGGCTCTGCCAGATCCTGTGCAGATTTATCAATTGCGCCGGGTCAATTGCATAGATGAGGGATGCGTCGATATAAACCTGCTGACCATCTTTTGTGCGGGCCTCGATCGAGTCGTCGCCGGTTATCTGCCCTTCGCTTGGCGAGGATGACATGGTATAGGTCTGCCGCGCCACTGAATAAACCTGGACGCTTTCGATCCCTGGAATAATCAAGTGCAAACCCGGGCCAAGCGGCTCTGGACGATATCCATTTGGTTGGAAAGCTGAGATCACAACTCCGTATTGGTCGGCTTGCAGGAAAACCATTCCCAAACCGGCGGCGGTCATGACCAGCGCCACGACTGCCAGGGCGATGACTGCCGTACTCAATCCGCGCGTTGGTTGCTGGCGGCTGGCGCGTGTAACTGCCAAAACCAAAACGCCGATGAAACCGATCCATGCGATGGACGCTATGCCTTGAAAAACGCTTGCAATATTCATATTTCTCCTCCGAAATCCACGTGACATCCTGACCATTATAATCGCTTGCCTGCGTATGCAGGCCATCTTGTATCTGTTTCAAAATTGGCAATGAAGTGAAAGCGATATTCCCAAACAGACATTCAAGGCAATGGATGCGGTATAATGCGGCGTTCTTAATCCTTGATACACAAAAACGGAACCTATGAGCCGAGTCATCAACCCAGACAGCGCAGGAAAACAACGAACTCAACTGATCAGAGCCATTGTGTTGGCCGTACGCGAATTAGCACGCCAAACTGACACTGGCACAACCGCCCGTGACCTGGCAGCTTTTATTTCGATTGCTCTTCAAACCATCTCGGACGGAGTCGAGGTCAGCGTGGTGGCGTGGGAGAAGCGCGATTACTGGGTCAAGGCCGATAAATTTCGCATGGAGTGGGCTTGGGCCGCGTCAACGTCACAGAAGATGCGGACAGCAGTGTTGTCCGATGATTGGGCCAGCGTGGCGATGTTGTCTGCCACCATTGCACAAAAATTCAGCAAGGTGCAAGTCAGTGAAAATAATAGGCTGGGCAAACCCTGGGTCGGTTCGTTCAAACAGTTGACTTCTAAGCAGTAGTTAGTATATAGTCCGCGCGTAATTGCGGTTTCTGTGATTTAACATATTCTTTCTCTTGAGGCATCCAGATGTTTCGCCATTTATCAGCATTGTCTATGCCGTCCCTCACTTTATCTCTTTCGACTCCCCGCTTAAGACCTAGTTCAGGAGGACAATTTATCCAAATCCTAAAATCATATTTCTCTGCAAAGTCTGAATGTAAGGCTGATACCCCTTCGATAATTACTATTCCACCAGGCTTAATCGTATACCAATCTTTTAAAGTATTTGATCGCCAATCAAATATTTGAAATTTTGCATC
>JAKBYW010000436.1:0-2571 GCA_021840275.1 Chloroflexota bacterium
GTTCTTCGGCGCGGAGGCCGCGGGCGTGGCTCATCGCCTGGTCCCATTAGGATTGATCATCACAGGCCTCTTGGTGGCGTCCATCGCCGTCCAGCCATTTCTCTTCGCCGGCCTGCTGATCGAGATGGCAGTGTTGGTCTCGATCCCGATGATCTCTCCATCGAATCAAACGCCAGGACGCGGCGTGGTGCGCTTCTTGATCTATCAAACCCTGGCCATGCCTTTCATTCTTTTTGCGGGTTGGCTACTGGCTGGCGTCGAAGCCAGCCCCGGCGACCTCGCTCTGACCATTCAATCCACCGTCATGCTCGGCTTGGGTTTTGCCTTTCTGATGGCAGTCTTTCCACTCTACAATTGGATCCCACAGTTGCTGGAAGAAAGCTCGCCGTATGTCATCGGCTTTTTACTGTGGTTATTGCCAACCATTGCCAGCATTTATGGAATGGGCTTCCTGGATCGCTATGCCTGGCTGCGCACATCGCCTGAATTGCTTGTCGGACTGCGCGTCGCCGGGCTGTTGATGGTTGTAACCGGCGGATTATGGGCCGCGTTCCAGCGTCACGCCGGACGATTGATGGCATACACGGCAATCGCCGAAACCGGCTTCATCCTGGTCGCGCTCGGCCTGGACCCGGTAACTTCCTCCGATATAACCTTCCTGCTCATCCCCGCCCGCGGACTTGGTATAGCCATCTGGGCGCTGTCACTTTCAATCCTGAAATCCGAGCCGAGCGCCAGGCCGTTGCATTTTGCATCCATGCAGGGACTGGCACGCGCTTACCCACTCGCAGCTGCCGGTTTGATCCTCGCCGCACTTTCCACTGCGGGCTTCCCGCTGTTGGCAGGCTTCCCTCCCCGTCTGGCGTTATGGGAAGGGATCGCTCACCAATCGCTGGGAATGGCCATCTGGTTCCTGATCGGATTGCTGGGACTGCTCACCGGCGCGGTGCGAATGCTGGCGGCGCTCGTCATGAACAAGGAAGAAACAGCCTGGATGTCAAAAGAGACCTGGACTCAGCGCGGCATGTTGGGAATCGGTTTGATCGGGCTTTTCGTCCTGGGATTATTTCCGCAGGTGCTTCGTCCGATCCTTGAAAAGCTTCCACTCATGTTCCAGCATCTTGGACATTAGAGCCTGCCCAACAGCCATGCTATAATTTATCCGCTCGCTGGAGGAGTTCATGGAATTCGAACAAATTGCAAAACGCCTTGAATGGCTCGACGAACAACAACGCAAACACAAAACCGCCGTCTCCGCGGTGGAAGAACGGCTGACTTCTCTGGAAACCAGTCTCAACGCGCTGACCAAGCAGATCAAAACCTTGACGAAGGAAATCTCGGAGATCGGCCCGGCGGCCGCACGCGCCAACCAATTTGATGCGATGCTCACGAAACAGCGCACAGACATGACCAAATTGATGGAAGGGATCGAGAAGCGCGCCGCACGCCGCGAGCGCGAAGCTGCTGAACGTCATCACTCGGAACTTGAAGATACCAACAATGCCCTTGCAAATCTCAATGCTGCGACGATAAAAACCGGGGATCTCAATAAGATACTCAAGGAGCGTTCCATCGAGGATCAGCGCCTGTCGCTGGCCGTACAAGATATGGGGCAAAAAGTGGAAGCGGCCATCACAAACACAGAGCAGGTTTTACTCGCGCAAAAGACTTTGGAAGACGCACGCCGACAGGATGCAAAGCGCGTGGCCGATATTCAAGGCGAGCTGGCCTCAGTTCGCAAGCGCGCCGATGAAGCGCGCAATAAAACTGTCATCCATGACGATGGGATTCGCAACCTCGAAAATCGCATGGGCGAGTTGCTCGCAACAGAATCAGAGCGCAAAGACGCGCAGGCGGCTTTTCTTGAGCAGCAAGCCAGATCCCAGGTGGATCGCGACCACGCCTGGAAGGATTGGCAGATCAAATATGATGGCTTCAAAAAACAGGCCGAGAACATGGATGTGCAGGTCGCCGCGCTGGACGATTCCATCCGTGCCGCCAAACGCGCCCAGGATGCCTACACCGAACTGAACCAGAAGCTCGAACGCCGCATCGCCGAAGTCAGCGAAATGCAAAGGCTGGCCGAAGACCGCGTCCGCCAGGAATGGGTGGCCTTCAAAGCCGATGAGCAAAAACGCTGGACAGGTCATTCGCTCTCGCAGGAAGAATCCATGCGCGATCTTCGCAAGGACATGGATAAAGTCGATGAGCGCCTCACCCTGCTGGACGACGCAGCCCAAACCCTGCAAGATCAAGTCCATCAAACCACCGACACCACTGAAAAACAATTGCAGGAACTGATGAACGTTGCCAACGAATGGCTGGGCGCTTACGAACGCATCATGGGCCACGGCAAAAAGACTAGGAAGACAACCGCAAAGTAATTCAAATCGTCTTTTATCTTCTCATAAGAAGGGGGAAGTGGGGTGTTTTGGGCGGGTGGAGCCCGCCCAAAACACCCCACACCCCGCTTTATTGAAAAGATACCATTAAACCAAAATCTAAAATCGGAAATCAACCATGCACATTCTTGTCACCAACGATGACGGCGTTCAGGCACCCGGACTTTTA
>JAKBYW010000437.1:0-2560 GCA_021840275.1 Chloroflexota bacterium
GCCTTGCGAAGAAGACACCGATCATCCGAATAAGAAAAATGGAGACTGAAATTGTGGATAAAAATTCTTACACCGGCGGCATGAAACTAACCCCCCTTTTCTCATTGCTGCTCTTATTTGCGGCGGCCTGTGGATCTCTCCCCCAGGTTGTTGTTACCCCGGCGGCTCCGGCCAGCCCGACCCTCACTCCAATTCCGACATTGACGCTCGCGCCCGCGACACCAAGCCCGGTTGCTGTTTCAACATCCGCGCCGGTTTCGAGCACTGTGTTGGTAGATGTAGCGGCAGACAATGTGATTTTACGTTCCAATCCGGGGAAGCTTTTTCCTGCCATTCGTACGATGAGCAACAAAGAAACGCTGATGGCTTTCGGCCGCGCGCCCGGTGACGGTTGGCTCTTCGTCAAAACCTCCAACCATCAGGCCGGCTGGGTCTCGGTCTCCTTCGTGACCATTGCTCCGGCCGAGATGGGATTGCTGGCCGTGATCGAACCGACGGATGCACAGGTGATTCACGGCAGCGTGGCAGATATCAATCACGACCCGATCGGTGGCGTCGGTTTTGCCTTGGTGCACGGCCAGACGCGGGATGACGCTACAACCAATGCGAGTGGTGATTTCTACTTTTACTTGCCCCAATCTGCCAGCGGGATGTGGCAATTAGGTTATGTTTCATTGGCTTGCACGAGCAACATTCGAGTTGGCAGTTGCCAATGTCCCACCGTTTCGTGCGGCCAGCCCAATCCGCCTTCTACGATGATCAACCTGCCCTTGCAGGAAGCATTGAACTTTGTTTGGAAATAAGAATACACATCTCACCTTGTCCAATTATAAAACGCTACAAAAAAAGTCCGCCGAGTTCTGAAAACCCGGCGGACTTGGCCCTGTTCAAAATGCGATTATTTCATCCGTTATTTATGATACCTAGAGCGGTAAACCATCCATCCAATCTAACCTGAATGAAATATCCGATTGCCAGGATGAGTAACACATACAGACCGGTAGTCAGCCAGTTGCGCGTGAGTCTGCGAGTCAGGAAATCCCGCCCACGCTCGCCGAAGAGCACCAGCATCATGCTTGATGAAAACGTGAACAGGAATAGATAAATCCCAAAAGGCGAGTAGCTGACGGTTGTCTCACCTTGGAAGACATCGTAAATGGGCAGGTAAACTAAATAGCCGCTGATGACCAGCCCAATCAACAATATCCACAATCCTAGTGTTCTAGCCTGGCGATTCTCTGTCTTTAGATTTTCTAACTGCATATAGCCTCTGCCATCAAAATGGAATTATTAAGCGTTGATCCAAAGGATTAATCGGACTCGAAGGTCTTCTTAGCGCGCGTCCGTTTGACTTCAGATCGGTTCTTCTTGGATTGTAATCGCTTCTCTCTCGACCCGGCAGTAGGCCGCGTTTTCCTGCGCGGCTTTGGCGCTTCGAGTGACTTCTGTGAGAGCGTGACGAATCGCTCGATGGCATCGGCGCGGTTTTGCTCCTGCGTCCGAAAGCGGCGCGCTTCGATGATTAGAATGCCTTCATTTGTCACGCGCTTGCCTGCCAATTTGACAAGCCGTGCTTTGACATCGATTGGCAGGGAATCATTTTCCCAAATATCAAAACGCAATTGTACCGCCGTCGCCACCTTGTTGACATTTTGTCCGCCGGGGCCTGCCGCGCGGATGTAATCAAAGGTCAGCTCGCGTTCGTCAATTTTTAGAGACGGGGAAATTTCAATCATGGGCCAAAGTATAACCCCCTCTGCTGCTAACGCAGCACCTCCCCCAAATCCAAAGGATTTGGGGGAGGCAGGCGGGGGCTAGAACATCAGGCTGTTGATCTTGTCGATCATGGCGGGAGCCGGTCTGAGGTCCGCTTCGGCGAGGCGATTGAGCGGCGTATTGGTCAGGTTGTAAGTATCGGTCAGCGCGGGCTTGCTGGTGTCCACATACAGAAGTCCGGTGATAAGCCAGTTGTTGCGCTCTGCCTCTTCCATCACGCGCAAAGCCTCGAAGCGATTGGCCGGGTCGTAACCTTTATCGAGATTCTTCAGGATCACGATCGAACCATCGTGCATGCTTACTTCACGCACCTCGCCCTCTTCCATTTCGCGCTCGAGAATGATCTCATTGCGCGGAGCGATGTACGTGATGTCGTGCAGAGGCTCTTCATGATCCTTGCCCCAGGCATAAGAATGGAAGGTATTATCCTGGTTGTTGAAGGTCACGCACGGGCTGATGATGTCGAGCAAGGCAGTGCCATTGTGGGCGAGGGCGGCCTTGAGCAATTCTTTGACCTGCTTAGGGTTGCCCGCGAAAGAGCGCGCCACGAAGGTCGCGTTGGAAGCGAGCGCTTCCATGCAAATATCAATCGGCATGTATTGATTGACCCCCTGATGCTTGAGGCTCAATCCGACCTCAGACGTGGCCGAGAACTGGCCTTTGGTGAGTCCGTATACGCCATTGTTTTCAACGATGTAAACCATGTTGACGTTGCGGCGCATAATATGTTTGAACTGGCCCATGCCGATGCTGGCGGTGTCGCCATCGCCGGAAACGCCCAAAC
>JAKBYW010000438.1:0-2558 GCA_021840275.1 Chloroflexota bacterium
ACTTTCCTGTAACATCAATTCAACCACGCGCGAGTCTTTTTCGGTTTGGATGGCAAGTTCTTTGGCGCGTTCGCTTGGCGCGACCGTTGCAAGATTTACCATCCGTCCTTCGGCTTTGCTGACAATTTTTTGCGCGAGAACGAGAATATCATCATCTTCAAGTTTGATCTGCGATGCTTGAAGGGATGATACAAGAATATCCGCCAGGTTGTCGCCGTGACGGATGAGAGGAATGTCTTTCAGAGAGGTCAGAGTGAGAGATGTCATCCGCTGATTTCGCACGTGTGCCTGCGGCACAGTGCAGACAGATCACACAGATTTTTTATTTTCGCGGCCCCAGATCAGGCGTTTGTATTGCAAACTTGGTGAGCCGAGGTTGATTAAAACGCCGCGTCGGAATCCTGTTGCTTTTAAGTAGTTTAGTTAATGTCAATAGTGGATAAGAAAAAACCACCGCCGAGATCTTTAAAGGTTTTCTCCGCGTTCTCTGTGTCTCGGCGGTGAAAAAGCGGGGGTTTTAGCGCAAAAAAGTTATCCATTTCAAAAGGGATTTTATGGAGAGGAAATTCAATCACGGCGGCTTCTTGACAAACTGCCTCGAGAAACCTCCATCGCCGAGCCGATAATAGCATAGGTGGCGGGTCGCGTGGAGCCGCGCTTTTTGTCGTTCTAATCCGCGAAATCTGTGTCATCTGTGGATTATTTTGAAACGCCAGTTATTTTTATGCCGGCGTGCGTGGAGCCGTATTGTTTATTGATGTTGATCAACACGCTGGCTAGGCCTTCAACCACGACCGAATTTTCAATCGGGCCAGCGTCCCAACCGGTCAGCCCGGCGGCTTCGACAAGTTTTATCGCCTCGGCGCGCGCATCCTTGCTCGAGCCAGTTACGAGCACATCACATTCAGCATTGCCTTCTCCAAGCAAATGTTCATAGGAAATATTTTGGAACGCGGCGGCAACTTCCACTCCCTCGCCGACGATTTCCTGCGCTTCCTGCGCCGCGGACCCGGCAGCGGGCATCTGGACTTTAGTCATTTTCGGCGGGACAAGAGGCACCGTCACGTCGATCAGAATTTTTCCTTTCAAAGCATCTTTGACCGACTCGAGTGTTGCGCGATGCGCGGCGTACGGTACGGTCAGCACGACGATGTTGGCCTGACGCGCCGCATCAAGATTGAACATGCCAACCGTCGAAGACGCGCCGTCTAAAAGTTGGATGATCTCAGATGCGGCGATAATTGCCTTTTCCTCAGTGCGCGATCCGATCAACACGCGATAACCGGCCTTCGCCCAGCGATAGGCGAGACCTTTGCCTTCTTTGCCTGTTCCGCCGAGCACGGCGATGGTGAGCAGAATGGATGCGTCAGTCATTGTTTTCCTTTTGTGTCATGAAACCTTTGCCACATTTTCCTGATACCGTTTCCAGACCTTCGGCGCAAGTTCACGTGCGCGCGCTGCAATTTCTGTTGCATCGAGCGTCGTGAGTTGGCGATCTTTCATCAAAATTTTTCCGGCGACGATGGTGGTAGTGACCATGCTCGATTGGAATCCAAAAATGATGTGCCAGGGCAAATTGTCAGCGCTGACCGGAGTCGGCGATTGATAATTCACAAAGATCAAGTCGGCAAAAGCGCCGGGGACAATTTGTCCGATGGGCGCGGCGGGGAAGAAAACGTTGGCCAGCGCCGAATTATTTTGGATCGCCATTTGTGCTACATCGTAGCCGCCCATGCGGCGCGGATCGCGGCTGGTGACTTTATGCAGAAAATACGCGGCTTTCCATTCGTCCCACATGGCGTTACTAAAGCCATCGTTGCCGAGACAAACTTTGACCCCGGCCCGCAGCATCGATTCGACCGGCGCTGCTCCGACCGCGTTGTTCATGTTGGAGCGCGGCTGATGTGTGATCCATGTGCCGGTTTCTTTGAGAATGTTAATTTCGCGTGCATCGATGTGAACGCCATGTGCGGTGATGGTTTTCGGACCAAGGATTCCCTGGTTCTGCAAACGATCAACAATGCGCATGTTGGTTTTGCTTAAGCTGTCGTATTCGTCTGCTTCATGCTCCGCGACGTGGATGTGGAATCCCGTTTCATCGGACGCGGCGGCGCGGCAGGCTTGCAGGGTGGCGCCTGAAAGCGTCAGGCTGGCGTGCAGGCCAAAGGTCCCGGCCAGACGCGGATGTGGATTTGCAGCCAGTCGTTTCAAGAATCGAACATTCTCTTTAATGCCTGCGCCAGCTTTGTCTGATCCATCGCGGTCGGTGACCTCGTAACATAAAACGCTGCGCAATCCGGATTGATCAACGGCCTCAGCGATAATATCGAGCGAGCCGTCAATCACGTTGGGTGAAGCATGATGATCGATGAGCGTGGTCGTGCCGTGCTTGACGGCGTCTACTAAACTGATCAACGCAGAATAGCGTACATCTTCATCGAGCAGAGCTTTGTCGAGCGGCCACCAAAGTTTTTGAAGGATTTCAGGAAAGTCTTTTGGCGCTGGGCCGGGGATGGCCATACCGCGCGAGAACGCGCCATAAAAATGTGTGTGTGCGC
>JAKBYW010000439.1:0-2552 GCA_021840275.1 Chloroflexota bacterium
GCTTGGGAACCCCCCTTATTTTGTTACAGAAGAAAATGGACGCGTGACCGCCGCCTTGGCCTGCCCACCCGATCCGGATCCCATTGCCTGGATTCGACTCTTCGCCCATGCCTCGCATCTTAGCGGACCCTCAGCCTGGTCGCCTTTATGGGAGGCCGTGCGCGGCGAATTGGCTGCGCACGGCGGCGGGACAGTGGCGGCCATTTCCACGCAGCGCTGGTTCGAGCTGCTCCTGCTCGAAAGCGGATTTACGCTTTGCCAGCATATTGTTCTGCTTGAATGGGCTGAACAGCCGATCCAGCCAACTTTTCTTCGCGCAGGTACTCTGGTTCGAGAAATGTCAACTGACGACCTGCCGCACATCGTCGAAGTGGACGCGGCAGCTTTTGAACCACTCTGGCATAATTCGCTGGGCGCGCTGACGAAAGCCTTTTCTCAGGCATTGTATGCCTCCGTCGCGGAGGATGCGTCAGGCGTGATCGGTTATCAGTTGTCAACCGGGAATCCGCTTGGGGCACACCTCGCCCGCCTCGCCGTCCGGCCTGAGGCGCAGGGGCGCGGACTTGGTCGGGCGTTGGTGCGCGATCTCATCCGGAAGTTGGACGAGCCCAATTATCGGCCGCGGATCACGGTCAACACGCAGGACAATAATGCCGCATCGCTGGCTTTGTATCACAGGCTCGGTTTTCGACGCACGGGAGAACAATTTCCGGTGTATGCACGGCGGCTCGAACCGGCATAGGTTATGATTGTGCCGGATGTTTTTTCCCTGTCGCGCCGCAGGGCATCACTATTGCGAATTCAAGATCGTTACCTTATCAGTGAAATTCTTGCGCAAAAACAAGAAAAACTTACCACGGAGCACACGGAGATCACGGAGATTTTTTAAAGGATTTCTCAGTGGATTCCCTTGTCATCGCCCGCCAAGGCAAATGTATGCGCTCTATGGTCAAATCTTTTTGGTTTCGGTTCGTCTGAATTAGGAGGTTGAAATGAAATCTTTTGAATCAAGCTGGGAAAATAAGGACGGCCCAAGATTTTATGTGCGGGGTTGGGAGCCGGATACGAAGCCTAAAGCTGTGGTGTGTCTCGTGCATGGACATGGCGAGCATGTCGGGCGGTACGCTCATGTTGGCGAGGCGTTCAGCCAGGCCGGTTATGTTTTAGCTGGCTTCGATGAGCGCGGACATGGTAAAACCACTGGAGCCCGCGGACACGTTCCATCGTATGATGCCATGCTGGATGATGTCGCAGATTTTTTGGCGTTGATGGAGAAACGCTATCCTGGTCTGCCGCGCTTTTTATATGGTCACAGCATGGGCGGGAATCAGGTCATCAACTTTGCCCTTCGCCGCAAACCTGAATTGGCGGGCGTGATCGCCACCGGTCCGTGGTTGAAGCTGGCTTTTGATCCGCCTGCGATTCAGGTATTCCTTGGCAGGACGATGAATAATATTGCGCCGGGCTTTATCCAGAAATCCGGTTTGGAGACGGCGGCGCTTTCACGCGATCCCAAAATTGTGGAAGCCTACGAAAAGGATCCGCTGGTGCATGACAAAATTTCGGCCCGTCTTTTTGTCGGTATGTATGAATCCGGGCTTTGGGCGCTGGACCACGCTGCGGAATTTTCTCTGCCGTTGCTCTTGATGCACGGCACCGCCGACCGCTTGACTTCCTGGCAGGCCAGCCAGGAATTTGCACAACGGGCGGGGAAGAATGTTACCTGGCGCGCGTGGGATGGCTTTTATCACGAGATTCACAACGAGCCTGAAAAAGCTGAAGTGTTGAAGACCATGACAACATGGATGGATGAGCGCTTAAGTAAAAAATGAGTCTTTCCACCGTGTTCTGTACAAAAATTCCTGGACATGGGAAAATTTTGCAAATATATTCGTATGAGGTGAATCAATGAGTAAAAAAGATCGTGAAGGTGGTAAGAGCAAACGTCAGGAATTTCGCGAGAAGCGCCGCCGTGAGGAACAGCGCAACCGATGGATTTGGATTGGTTTGATTATTATTGGCGCATTGCTGGTTGTGTTTTTCTTCGTTTACCCGCAACTTAAGCCGATCGCGGCAGTCCAGCCCATTACACCTGTTGCTCGCCCAAATGCGAATGGCACTTCGGCCGGCGATCCTAATGCGCCCGTCAAGTTGGTTGAGTTCTCAGATTTCCAATGCCCGTATTGCAAGCAGTACTGGCAGCAGACAGAAGCACAGGTGGTTGACGCCTATGTAAAAACAGGCAAAGTATTCTATACTGACCGATCAGCGGGCAACTGGGTCAGCGGTAACATCGGTCAGGGCGGAACCGAATCCCAGGATGCCGCGATGGCCGCTTATTGTGCAGCCGACCAGAACAAGTATTGGGATATGCACGATGCGCTCTTTACCAATGTGATTGGCGAGGATGCCGGTTCTTTCACGCAGCGTCGTTTGCAGGCGATTGCTCAGAGCATTGCTCTCGACATGAATGCCTTTAATTCATGCTATTCCAGTCAGAAGTACTTGAAGCAGGTCAATCAAGATTATCAGGATGCGCTGGCCGCAAAGAT
>JAKBYW010000440.1:0-2551 GCA_021840275.1 Chloroflexota bacterium
GGGTTGATGCACCACGGCGATACCCAGCGCGAGTCGCTGCCGCCAACCGGCGGAGAGAGAACGCGTCAGCGTGGAATCATGCCCGGTCAGGCCGACCAGTTCAAGGGTCGCTTTGATGCGTGCCTTGTCACGGATGCCGTACACGCCGCCATAAAAAGTCAGGTTTTCGAGCACGGTCAAATCGTCGTACAGCGCGAATTTCTGCGACATGTATCCAGCACGCGTACGCACGTCCTCCGATTGCCGGAACGCATCGAAACCAAGCACGGTCGCCTTGCCATCGCTCGGTTCCAGCAATCCCAACAACATGCGGATGGTGGTGGTTTTGCCCGAACCGTTCGGGCCAAGATAACCAACGACCTCGCCTGCCTCAACCTGAAAGTTGATATGGTCGACCGCTACGAAATCACCGAAGCGGCGCGTCAGATTTTCAACGAGGATAACTGGATCACTCATACGCCTGCTCCGATAACAAAATGAAAACATCTTCCAGGACGGGCGGGATGGGGCGCAGCCCATCGACTTTTGCGCCCTCGCTTCTTATCGTGGAGGCGAGGCGGCGCACCACCGAATCGGCCTTTTTCTCAGCGACGCGCAAGTGCAGACGGTCGCCAAAGGGGCGCACATCTTCCACGTCCGGATCTCTAACTGCGATTTGGCGCAAAAGATTGAGCGGCGAACCGCGCAGCTCAAGGATGCGTCCGGCGAGACGATCCCGTAATTGAGACGGCGTGCCTTCCGCAATAATCTTTCCATCCCGCATGAAGCCAACTCGATTACAACGCGCGGCCTCATCCATGTAGGGCGTGGAAATTAAGACTGCTACTTGGCCTCCCTCTTTCTCTCCCCCTAAATTCTCCGAATTTGGGGGGAGATGGAGGGGGGTCGAGACCAATCGAATCAAGAGTTGCCAGAAATCCTGGCGCGTGACGGGATCAACGCCAGTGGTCGGTTCGTCGAGCAAAAGCAAGCGCGGACGCGTCACGAGCGCGGAGGCCAGGCCAAGTTTCTGTTTCATGCCGCCGGAAAGCTGCCCGGCGCGGCGGTCGGAAAAGTTGGCAAGACCGACGAACTCCAGGATTTCCATGCAGCGCGGAAGCCATTCATCAGATTTGAGTCCGCGCACTTCGGCGAAGAAGCGGATATTCTCGAGCACGGTCAGATCTTCATAAAGAGAGAAGCGCTGGGACAAATAACCAAGTTGCGAGCGCGCGTCTTCTGTATGCTTTTGAATATCGAAACCACAGACCGTGCATTCACCAGAATTGGGCTTCAACGCGCCGACGATGAGACGCATGGTCGTGGTTTTGCCCGCGCCATCGGAACCGACCAAGCCATAGATCTCGCCTGCTTTCACTTGCAGGGAAACTCCATCCACGGCGCGGGTCTTGCCGAAATACTTTTGAAGATTCTCTGCCTGAACAAAATAGGTATCGTTCACGGTAAATTCTCGCTAAACGTGCGGGGTTGAAGGATCACAAGCGCCTCAGTCTTCGCCAGTTCCTCCAGTTGGGAACGCGATGGATGTTTAGGTAAATGATGCACTTTTTCCATCATCAGCCCGATCATGCGAGGATGGCGTTCCAAGCGGACTTCCAGGAAGTCAGCGATCTTAGCAGGGTCAGTAACGATCTCAGCCTTGCTGTAGAATTGGCGGTTTTTCAAACGCACCTCAACTTGCGGATCAACTTGAATATTACGGACCCAGTCAGCCTTTAATCCGCGCGCGGCCCCGAGGTAGATGGCCCCATTGATTTCCTCATATTGAAGAGGTGTAATGCGCTTCTGTCCTGATTTTCGACCTGTGGTGGTAAGCAGTAGGATGATGCGGCCAATCAGAGGACCCAGTCCGATCGCATAAAGCAGGCGATGGATCTTCTGGACATTCTTCATCGCTGTCCAGTCAAATTGAATAGACTTCATAAATCCTGTCTTTCCGGACCGGGCAGTGGATCATTTTCCAAACACGACATCAGCGGGCATGCCAATTTTCAATTCGCTGGTTGCATTCGAGACTTTCAATTTGACGGCGTAAACAGTCGAGCTGCGGCCTTCGACAGTCTGAACGTTACGCGGAGTGAACTCGGCCTGGTCTGCAATGTGTACGACAACGGCGCTGAAAGTCGGGCTGCTGCCCGTGGCAGAGTCGACCATGACGGTCGCGTTCTGTCCGAGGCTGATCTCGCGCAAACGATCTTCCGGGACATACACCGTGATGGTCATTTCGTTGATATTCGCCATGGTCAAAGCCACCGCACCAGGTTGGACGAATTCGCCCGGTTCCGCGTTGCGAGTCAGGATCGTGCCATCGATGGGAGCATAGATCGTCAACTTTGCCATCTGAGCATCGAGCAGATCCACATTGGCCTGCGCCTGCTGAATGGCATTATGCGCCTGATCGTTTGCGGCCTTAGCTTGATTGAGCGCTTGCTGGGCCGTTGAGACACTTGGTGCCATGCTGCCCGTCCGCATAAAACTCACATAATCCATGGCCGTGTAGTAGCGTTCCTGCTGCAAACTTACATTTGCGCGCGCCTTCAAGACATCTTTA
>JAKBYW010000441.1:0-2516 GCA_021840275.1 Chloroflexota bacterium
ATTACTTATCAAACATTCCACTAGCCTGAGCATTTTCCAACTTTCGGCATAAAATAAAAGCAGAGGCAGCCTCCCCATGACACACATCCCCTGGTTCCACAAAACGACCATCTATCAAATCTATCCGCGTTCGTTTTACGACAGCAACAGCGACGGGATTGGGGACATTCAAGGTATCATCCAAAAACTGGACTACATTCACGAACTGGGTTTTGAAACGATTTGGATTTCCCCGTTCTTTGCCTCCCCGCAAGCGGACTTCGGCTACGACATCTCAGACTACACCGACATCGCTCCTGAGTACGGCACGCTGACGGATTCCCTGCAACTCATTGACGAAGTTCACAAACGCGGCATGAAGATCGTCTTTGATATGGTAATGAACCACACATCTGTGGAACATACATGGTTCAAGGAGTCGCGCTCATCGCGTAACAATCCAAAATCGGATTGGTATATCTGGCGCGACAAACCGAACAACTGGCAAAGTCTCACGGGTGGAAACGGCTGGCATTACGCCAAAGAGCGCAGCCAGTATTATTGGGCCAGCTTCCTGCCAATCCAGCCCGACTTGAATTATCGAAACCCGGAAGTCAAAAAGACGATGTTCGACATAGTCCGCTTTTGGCTGGGCAAAGGCGCGGACGGATTCCGGTTGGACATGTTCAATGTTATTTATAAAGACGCGGAACTTCGCGATAATCCCTTTTCCTTCAAACTCATCCCAAGCGAAAGCGATCCCTCCGGCTTTTTCCAGGAGGCGCGTTATTTGGTGAACCTGCCCGAAGATTTTATCTTCGCAAGAGAATTCAGAAATGTTTGCGATGAATTCGGCGAAAAACTGTCGCTCGGCGAGGTCAGTGGGAACAGGGAAATCATCCGCAAGTTTCTAGGCGTTGATGCAAACAACGGCCTGACCCTCATCTTCGATTTTGAGATGTTGAACTTCAAATTCACGGCAAAGTATTTTCATGAGCTGATTCGGAAAATCGAAATGAATTTCCCAGATCCATTCATGCCGGTTTACGTCTTCAGCAACCATGATCGTTCCCGAAGCTTCAAACGTCTCGGCAGCGACATGCGGAAAGCGAAGTTGCTTCATTTGCTGCAACTCACCGTCCGCGGCGTGCCGTGCATGTATTACGGCGAAGAGCTTGGCATGACCAACCTGCCACAGCCCTTCAAAACCGCGCTCGACCCAATCCCGCACAAATTCACCTTCCTGCCGAGATTTGTTTTCGACGCTCTAGGATTATTGCTCAACCGCGATGAAGTCCGCACGCCGATGCAGTGGGATAAAACAAAAAATGCAGGATTCTCGTCCGCTGAAAAGACATGGCTGCCGGTTCATCCGAATTTTGTTGATATCAATGTCGAGAAGGAAATCAACGATGCAAACTCGTTAGTCAGCACAATTCGAACCTTGTTGAAAATCCGCAAGGAAAATCCGGCGCTCACGAACGGTTCATTAGAATTAATTGATGATCTGCCAGATGGAGTACTTGGTTACATTCGCAGAACAAACGAAAACGAAATCGCTGTACTTTTGAATTTCAGTGATGATGAAAAGATCGTCACATTTAGCGACCGCAACTGGCTGGGGATTTTCAAACTAACAGACGATGAGACCGCAGGCGAGACAATCCAATTAAAAGGTGTCAGCGGCGTGGTTTTGAAAAGCAAATAAAAAGGGGCGGACATAAAGCCCGCCCCTACGAAATCCACTTCAACTTCTCCTCGACTGCCTTTGTAACCTTGCCCAGCGCGTCTTTGACTTGCGTCCCATCCGGCAGACTGCCCTGCGCCATGTTTGGACGACCGCCGCCCTTGCCGCCGATGGACTGGATAATGTCGCCCGCTTTCAATCCACGCTTGACCAGATCTTCGGTGACGGTGGAGATGAGTGTTGACTTTCCTTCCGCAACAGAGATCAATACGCAAACTCCCTTTTGCGGATACTTCTCGCGGAATTTATCCATGAGCGCGCGCAAGGTGTCCGCGTCTGCGTTGGGAATTTCAGCGGCGAGAACGTTCACATCCTTGACCTTTTGCAGTTCCGCCAACAACAAGTGGAAGGTGGACATCGCCTGTTGCGTGCGCAGGTTGGCAAGTTCCTTCTTGAGATCGGAGATTTCGTCTTGCAAGGCATCAACCTTGGCAGGGACTTCTTCGACCGATGACTTCAACACGCTCGCAGCTTGCTTGAGAGTCTTGAAACGTTTATTGATGAGTTCATACGCAGCGCGGCCTGTGACCGCTTCGATGCGGCGAATGCCCGCCGCGGCCGAGCCTTCACTGACGATGATGAACGCGCCGATGTCGGAGGTGCGGTCAAGGTGCGTGCCGCCGCATAACTCGTAGGAATATTTTTTGGAGTGTGGGAGCTTGCTACCGCTTTCCGACGGCAAGCCGTCGGACTCCATAATCGAAATCGTTCTTACGATCTCACCATATTTCTCACCAAACAAAGCCATCGCACCTTCTTTCTTGGCTTCATTGAGAGATTTGGTCTCTTT
>JAKBYW010000442.1:0-2510 GCA_021840275.1 Chloroflexota bacterium
TAGTCTCGCTAGATATTTATCCGAATTACATTTCAATCGGCTTGACTCTTTGCCACGACGCAAAGACAAAGAGCAATACACTGGACGTTTCCAGAAAGCGACCCGCCAAAGCAAGCCAACTCACGCTGATGAGCGGCTGAATCACAACCATTACAATTCCCACGTTCAATAATACAAGTGTGCTCCATATAAGATTGACGTTTCCACGCGGTGGATTTGATTTGAAGCGCGGCAGAATCCAAAAGGCAACGCTCATTGCCAGCTGAACCATCCAGCCGAGGAGCAGGAATTCCATGTGAGCGGGCAGCAGGTTCCAGATCCAGGGAGCGAACGGAATCCCCATGTTCGCCAGGATCAGTCCGCCGATGGTAAATCCTAAAAAGAGATGGATCAACGAGAAACGCACAAACCAGACGCTCAAGCGCGGCATTTACTTTTCCTTTACCCGCTGCCAGGTGTTGACGATAAAAACGACGCCCGATAACCATTGCAAGATTGCCGAAACGACCAGTAATGCGCCAAATAAATTATTCGGCTGTGACGCTTGAAGCGGCTCCGCGATGGCGCGCAGGAGCAAGCCAATATTTAGCAAGCCGTAAGTGATCCAGCCTAGGGATTCATGTCCGCGCGGAAATTGATTGGAGTATTTTGGGAACATCCAGTAAATCACGCCGAAGATCAGTTGCGTCAGCCAGCCGAATACAAGCAGGTGAATGTACACGGGGAAGAAACTGTTCGACACGCGCAGAGTCAGCAAAATGCCGAGCAGGAGCGCAAGACTAAGATAGGCCAACGCGGTTTTTATGAATGTGCGGGTGAGCAGTGGCATGGCTACTTTCCTGAAAGGCTTTTTCGAATGGAGTAAACGGTCATGACGATGAATAGCAAAATCGCCACTTCATTTAAAAGTCCACCCCACATACGGAGGGTATACCTGTTGGAATAATCGGCGATCAAACGCAAGGCAAGCGACACATGCAATAAAATCAAGTGGATATAAAATGCAGGCTGAAAATTGATTGGCACTCCGAGAATGGCGGGAAAAATAATCGGCGCATGACCAAAGATCATCGAGATGACGAAGCCAATGAAGACAACGTGCAGAGCCGCGTCATATCTTGGACCTGCGACCTGTGCGCCAAAAATAAGGTTTAATACGCCGCCGATACCGAGCCACATCAGTCCGAGCGCGAGACACCACGCGATGTAACGCGTCAGCGGTAGTTTATGTTTGAGGTTGCGCCATGCAAGATCGTTCTGCACGGACCAGAGTGCAAGAAAAAGAAAAGCCGCGCCGTTCAAGCGTGCGCCGATCTGCGGATTGAAAATGGAAACGATGAGGCCCGCCAGAAAGACAACTATGATCGCACCGAACACAATCTGCTGGTTCTTTGATGGACGTAACACCCGGCTCAACTCCAGCCGTTCGCCTGCGATGGTTAGAATTAGGAATGCCTGCCAGAAGAAGACCACTTGAAAGATTTGCCAGCCAAACAACCAGAGCAGGTTGCCCACAAACCATGCCAACATACCGAGCAACATGGTGACGGTGTGGAGGGCGAACTCGCGGCGCGTCATCTCGATCAGGATCGCAACCCCGCCGAGGCTGGCGAGCGTAAGCAGGAATGGCCCGAGAGGCAGAGTCCGGATCAGAATGGTGACCAGCCATCCCAGTCCCGCGAGAAGCGGAGAGAGGTACATCCACTTTTGTTTTATCGCCACCGCGCGTTCGAGTGTGATCAGAGTCCCCAAAAATCCTGAGACCATCAAAGGACCATGTGCCAGCGCAAGCGAAGGTGTCAATGCGGGCAGTTGCCATCCGAGCCGCATCAGCCCAGCCCAAAGCGCCGCGAGCAAGGCGAGAATGGCAAGAAATAGAAACGGCAGTGGGAAACGATTAGGAAATGATCTCATGGTTTTATTCTAAAGACGATTTCAATATTACACAACCCTTTTGTGATTACGAAACGGATGCCAGATGAGATTTTCATTTTGTGTGATAATCCAACCAGGTACGCGCTTGAATTGTCAGCAACTTTATCGAAGGAGAAGATTATTTATGGACCAGATAAACACTTGGTATGCGTTAGCGCTTGGCGATGGGATGTGGGCGCCAACACTAACCGCGCAGATTGAAGAAACATTTCTTCCATTGTTTGGCGAGGCCGGCAAGCCCGTGGATATGGCGGTTTTCACGCGGAGTGAATCAGAAGGAAGATTGCATTGTGAGGTGATTGCCTATTTCTCTCCTGCAACTGGAGAGGTTGCTGATGCGTTTGATGCAACACCATGTGAAAAACCTTCACGTGATGGATTGGGATTGCTGGCGGGTGATCCACATTGTTGGTCTTTCTTTTTCCCCGAAGTCAAATGAAGTTTTATTTTAAAACAAAGCCGTGCTGAACTTTGAGATGGCGCACGCGCAGTCCAATGCCGCCCAGCTGCCCGAACACGATTCCCATAATGGCGCACATGATGAAATCTGCTTCAGGGATGAATGGAGGGATGCT
>JAKBYW010000443.1:0-2506 GCA_021840275.1 Chloroflexota bacterium
CTCTTACTGACGGGGGGAAAGCTTCATATTCTGCCAGTCTTCTCGGCGGTCATTTTATTGCTGGATGCCGCGTTCACGTTTGGATTTATTCTCCTCATTCGGGGCATAACATACGTATTCCGCACTCCCGGTATGAATGCGGTGATGGTCCCGCCCCTGCAGCAATTAAAAAAATATTGGAAAGATTGGTTCAGGGAAGGGTTGGCGTATTACGGCGTTCTTGGTGGATTAATGGCCATCTACATGCTCTGGAGCAAGTTCGCTTTTGGCTCATTCAGTCCAATCAGCGGAGAGATCAAGCGCTGGTGGGGCACATTTGCGATCATCATCTACGGTGGCACACCCAAAGACACTCTTTCGTTTCTGGCGCTGGACCCAAGCGGCTCCAACGCCTGGGGACAATTGATCCCCCTGTTGAGAGATTGGAGCAACCGGCTTTTTTACACAGACCCGGCTTCAGCAAGCACCATACTTTGGCGCAGTAATTTTTTAATCATTATTGCAGTCGCCGTAATTATTCTATGCGGCATTTTTCTGTTGAGGCGAAAACAGTCAGTCAAAGCCATTGTTAAAGCGGGCCTGATCCCATTGCTGGTCGGAAGCTGGCTGCAGATCCTGTCCTACAACATCACCGGATATTCGGCTTTGAAAGGATGGTACTGGCTGACAGAACAAATCCTTTCTGTCTTTGTCATCGCGATACTCGTAAATACTTTGTTCGATCTCCTGCTCAAAAGATGGGCAGTCACACAAGCCTTGACCTGGGTATTGGTCGCCGCGCTCGGCGCGCAAATGTCTTTCAGCTATTGGAAAGTCACCAGCTCACAGATGCCGCACGGCACCACCCCACCCGACGCGCCTTATATGGATGTAATCCCCTTTTTGGAGGCGCACACCAAACCGGGCGACATCATCGGCATGACCGGCGGCGGAAGTTTCGCTTATTTTATTCACGATAGAACCGTCGTCAATATGGACGGGCTGGCCAACAGTTCCGATTATTTCCAAGCCATGAAAAAAGGCGTTGGTTCTGATTATTTATACGACACGGGTATGCGCTACGTATTTGCCAATTCCACCATGCTGCAAGGCACACCCTATCGAGGTCAATATGCTAACCGTCTCGAAACAGTTGCCAGTTGGGACGATAAAGATCTGATGCGATTTTTACCCAAACCAGCCAAATAATGAAACCAGGTTTTAAGTTTTCATTTCAAGTAACTCTGCTTCTATGGCTGGTGTTAATCCTGACAGCCTGGAACACTGTGCGCTTCGCCGCAGGCATTTTATGGCGCGACACCCTGATAGCGTACGCGCCGCAACCGGGTCCCATCTATATTGCAGCGACGGGCGCGCTCTGGGCCTTGACCGGCTTATTCCTGCTATGGAGTTGGTGGAACAGAAAACCTTACATGCGTGCAGCTTTGCTGGTCGCATCAGGTTTGTATACGGCCTGGAGTTGGGCTGACCGGCTTTTCGTCCAGGCTGAGCTGCGGGCCAATTGGCCCTTCGACCTTCTGGCCACCGTCATCCTGCTAGCTTTTGTAAGCGCGGTTGTTCTTAATCCAAAAAATCTGAATTATTTTCAAAGAGAGTCTTATGAGCGAAAACCCGAAAATCATCCATCTGCGTGAAATGAAATCCAAATCCCAATTGGGCGGCGGAACAGATCGCATCGATGCCCAACACAAGAAGGGCCGATTGACGGCTCGCGAACGCATTGACATCCTTCTCGACAAGGGCTCCTTTCACGAGGTGGATGCTTTCGTCGAACATCGCACTCACGATTTCAACCTGGACGAGCAAAAATTCTTGAGCGACTCTGTCGTGACCGGTTGGGGCACCATCGAAGGCCGCTTGGTTTACGTCTTTTCGCAGGATTTCACCGTGTTTGGCGGTTCGCTTGGAGAAGTTCATGCGGAAAAGATATGCAAGATCATGGATATGGCGATGAAGACCGGCGCGCCCGTGATCGGATTAAACGACTCAGGCGGCGCGCGCATTCAAGAGGGTGTCGTTTCGCTGGGAGGTTATTCCGACATTTTTCTGCGCAACACACTGGCTTCGGGCGTGATCCCACAAATCAGCGTCATTATGGGACCCTGTGCCGGGGGCGCGGTTTATTCGCCTGCTCTAACCGATTTTATTTTCATGGTACGTAACTCATCCTACATGTTCGTCACCGGCCCGGATGTGGTCAAGACGGTAACACATGAGGATGTTTCATTCGAAGATCTTGGCGGCGCAAGTGTCCACTCGGAAAAATCAGGCGTGTGTCATGTCGCCGCTGATAACGAAGCGGATACATTGTTCCTCATCCGCCAGTTGCTGGAATATCTGCCGCAAAACAACATGGAGGATCCACCCTTCATTCAGAATGGGGATGATCCTTTGCGCATGGAAGAAGGACTGAACACCATTGTCCCCGAATCGCCGGACAAGCCATACGACATCAAGGAAGTCATTCACATGATCGTGGATGATGGACATTTCTTTGAGATCCATG
>JAKBYW010000027.1:0-11263 GCA_021840275.1 Chloroflexota bacterium
CAGGTCAATTTGCTTTCGGCGAGCTGATGGTGCAATTCTTCAGCCGCACAAGCTGAACCGCCCAGCCCAACTTGCGCGGCGATCGCGCGAGCAGTCGCCAATCCGTCACCGGTTACCATGATGACTCGTACCGATAATTCCTTCAAGGCATCGATCAGTCCTTTGGAATCCTCGCGCGGCGGATCGTACAGTCCGAGCAGGCCGATCAACTCAAGATTTTGTTTTTCACCTGCGGCGATGGCAATGACACGGTATCCTTTTTCAGCCAGAGCATTCACTTCTTTAACGGGATCCGGTGAACCCTGCGCGAGAGCCGAGACGGTTTCTGGAAAACCCTTGACGATCCGCATCTCGCGTCCATCGACGCGCGCAAACGCTTCCGTCCGTTTGGTCAGCGGATCGAACGGAATGAAACTCAATCGCTCGACATTGCCGTTCGCAAGTCCGCGTTCGCGCGCCACGGTGATGATTGCCAGATCAATCGGGTCCTGCGATGATTCATCGGAACTGACAGCGGCGAGGCGCAGCACCTCCGCCTCGGAATGCGGATCGTATGGGAACACCGCCGAAAGCGTGAGTTGATTCTTTGTGATCGTACCGGTCTTGTCGCTGCAAAGCACATCCATTGCCGCGGCTTCTTCAATGGCCGTCAGGCGCGTCACCAGCACGCCGTGTGAAGCCAGTTCCTGTGCACCCAGCGCCGATGCAAGTGTGAACGTGGCTGGCAATGCCACTGGCACGGATGCGACCAGAAGCATCAGCGCAAACGGAATCGAATCTGAAAAAGGCAGGGCGTTCATCACGGAGTACACCAGAACGCCGATCACCAACAAAACATCGAGCGCGATCAAATAACGGACGATGCCAAGGATGGTCGTTTCCAAATGGCTGACCGTTTTGGCAGTGTGGACCAGCTCGGCTGTTTTGCCATAGAACGTGCGCGCACCGGTGGCGGTGACTTCCCCGTCCGCTTCGCCGCGCTGGACAACGCTGCCGGTGTACGCCGTCTTTCCCGCTTCAATCTCGACCGGAAGCGATTCGCCGGTCAACGCGGATTGGTCAATCGAGAGATGACCTTCCTTCAGGATGACATCGGCGGAGACAAAATCCCCGACGCGCAAATGAATGAGATCGCCAGGGACAATATCCTTCGATGGTACGATTTGCCAGGCGCCATCGCGCCGGACCCGCACCGAAATGGCGAGTCGTTTCTGAAGAAGCGCCAGCGCGTTCTGGGCGCGGGTTTCCTGAAAATAGCTGAGCAAAGCATTGAACAACAGCAGCAAGCTGATAATGGCTGCCTGTGTATACCTGCCGATGACCAGTTCCAGCATGATGCTGAATTCCAGCATCCACGGAACCGGCCCCCATAACTTTTTGAGAAAAACAACGAGCCTTTGCTCTTTTTCCTCGGAAACGGCATTCGGCCCGAATTGTTCAAGCCGCGAGCGCGCCTCGGCAGCAGTCAAACCGTCAATCATCTTCAATCTCCCGGACGGCATCTTCAAATGATTCGGCAGAGCCAATTGCGGTGCGAACAGCGGAGATGATGAAAATGTTGGCGTCAAACATGAAAGCTCCTCGTGCGAGTGCCATAATTTTTTCTAATTGTAATTCCTATTTGTATCGTGTCGCTTTGTAAAGTATCAATTGATGCAAGGAATCGGTCCATGCCATTTATAACCGCACCAGACGGCGTCAATCTTTATTATGAAACGATTGGAAAAGGCGAGCCGCTTTTGCTCGTCGGCGGACGAAACAGCGACCATCACATTTGGAATTTGATCCACAAGGATTTTGCCAAAGGCTCACAAAGACGATCCCATTTTCCACGTCAAGCCATTGACGCGGCCTGTCAATTTGAAATCGCTCTTCTTCCGCTACACGATGAAGAGAGCCGCAAGCCGGTGGTCTGGATGTTTCCAGAGACGTTATCGTCGCAGCACTCAGTCGATGTAAACAAAAAATCTCCTGCAAATTTGCGGGAGATTTTTTACATATTGCTGTTCTTATACCTGAATGAACTTATCTGGCTTGGTTCCACAAATCGGGCATGGCGCGTCAGGCTTGCCAAATTCGATGTAGCCACAGACCGGGCAAAGATAGAATTCGACCTCGGTTAAATCCTTGCCCTGCTTTACAGCCTCCAGGGCCAGTGTATACAGTTTGGCATGTACCGCCTCCGCCTCAACCGCATAGCCGAACATTCGCTTGGCCTTATGGTCGTCGGCCTCGGCCATTTCCAACATCGGCGGATACATTTTTGTAAATTCATAAGTCTCGCCGTTGATCGCGGTCTGAAGGTTCTCAGCTGTTGGGCGGATCTCGTCCAGCGCTTTTAGATGTCCCTCCGCATGGATTTTTTCAGCCTCGGCTGTAGTGCGGAACAGACGGGCGATATTCGGGAAACCATCCTGTTCCGCTTTTTTTGCAAATGCCCGGTATTTCTGATTGGCTTGACTTTCGCCTGCAAATGCTATTTTGAGATTATCTATTGTCGTTGGCATACTGGGCCTCCTGGTTCAAATACTTGATGGTTGTGCATTTATGTTTACAGGGTAATTTGGGAAACTTGTCACAAGTATTTTATACCACAATTGAGAAGCGTGCATTAAAGGTCAAAAAAACGTGGCGGACAATTGCCGCCACGTTTTGACTGATCACTGATTACTAATCACTGGCACTTGCTTATCCCCATACAACTTCCGATGCACGAGGCTCAACGCCCGCACTTGCTCCGCGGCGTGATACGACGACCTGACCAGCGGATTCGACTCGACCCACTTGAAGCCGATCTCTTTGCCGTACTCGCGCAGTTCGGCGAATTCCTCCATTGTGTAATAACGATCCATTGCCAGATGCTTCTTGCTCGGCTGCAAATACTGGCCGATCGTCAAAATGTCCACGCCCCATGAACGCTGGTCGCGCATCACGGCTTTGACCTCGTCCATTGTTTCTCCGAGGCCGAGCATGATGCCCGATTTGGTCAACACATCGGGGTCGAGCTTCCTGGCATTGGATAACGTCGCGGCGGCCCATTCGTAATTATCCTGCGGCTGGACTGTTTTGAATAATCGCGGCACGGTCTCGACGTTATGATTCAAAATCTCAGGCCGCGCATCCATCACGATCTTTAACGCTTCGAGCGAGCCTTTGAAATCCGGGATCAACACTTCAATCGAACAGCCGGGCAACACTTCGCGAATGCGGCGGATGACCATCGCAAAGATCGGTGCGCCGCCATCGCGGCGTTCGTCACGGTTCACGGATGTGATGACCGCGTGCTTCAAGTTCATTGATTTCACAGCCTGTGCCACACGCTCGGCCTCGCCCCAATCGAGCAATCCGGGCTTGCCGTGTTTGATATCACAAAACGCGCAGGTGCGTGTGCACACGTCGCCGAGCATCAGGAAGGTCGCCGTGCCGCTTCCCCAGCACTCGCCCAGGTTTGGGCACATGGCCTCTTCGCACACCGTATGCAGTTCCTTCGAACGCATCAGCGTTTGAAGCCGTTCGTAGGTTTCGCCCGAGGGCGCGCGCACCTTGATCCACTCCGGGCGGCGGAGCGGGGTGGTATTAACAGTTTCGGGATTGACCCGGTCTCTTGTAGGGGTGGCAGGCATAAGGTTTAGTTTTGAAGCGTATCCTTGCGAAGGTTCAAACCTTCGCAAGGATTTATTATTATATCTTGCGGACTTTCAGTCGCAAGCCCTTGACTTCGACGACCTCGACATGCTCGCCCTTACCGATCTTATCGGACCCGTCAACGGCTTCCGCTGACCAAAGCTCGGCTCCAACTTGGACCTGTCCCGTTAAACCGATCTCGGTTTTGGCCATGCCTGTTTTGCCGATCAGGGCTTCCACGCCGGTTTGGATGCGTGCGCGTTGGGCGCGCAAGGCAACCGTCAGGATCGTTGCAAACATCAAGCCGATGGCAATGCTGACGCCAACCACCAGCGGGACGGACACGCGCTGGAATTGTGGTACGCCCGGCGAGTTGAACAGCATCAGAGCGCCAACGATGAATGAACCGATACCGGCGACAGTCAGCGCACCGTGCGTGGGCGCTTTGATATCGAGGATGAAAAGCACAAAGGCCGTGACGAGGAAGACCAATCCAAACCAGTTGACGTTGAGAAGCCCCATTCCGTATAAAGCCAGTGCGAGACAAACCACGCCGAAGAATCCGGCCACCCAGCCGCCGGGATGGGAAAGTTCGATTTGAAGGGCAAGAACACCAACCGAAAGCAGGATGAACACAATATTCGAGTTTGTGAGAATGAGCAGGAGTTGTTCGATGAAGCTCATGTCAAGGGCTTCGGTCTGCGCGTTGGCTGTATGGAGCGGGCGCGTGCCGTTTGGCATGATGACGTTAAAGCCGTCGAGCTTTTTGAGCAAGTCGTTTGTATCGGTGGCGATAAAGTCGATCAGTTTTGCGTCGAGGGCTTCTTTTGCGCTTACTGCTTTGGCATTGTCGATCATATCCTGGGCGAGTTGTGTGGCAACGGCGCCGCGTCGTTCGACCAGCGGACGGATGGTCGCCTTCATGATTTCCTTTTGTTTCGTCGCAAGGGTTGAGTCCAGGTTCTGGCCGCTGGCATCTATCGGACTGGACGCGCCGATCGCGGCTTCCGGAGCCATTGCTGAGACGTGAGCCGCCATGGTGATGAGCGCGCCGGCGCTGCCGGCCATTGCACCGTTGGGCGTCACGTAAATAATCACCGGCACACTGCTGCCGCGGATGTCTTGAATAATGTTCAACATACTTTGCAAATCGCCGCCGGGCGTATCAAGTTCGATGATCAGCGCTTCGGCATTACGTTGTCCCGCCACCTGAATGCCGCGCTGAAAATATCCCTGCATGGCAGGCTCGATCGGGCCATTGGCATTCATGACGAGGATGAGGGGTTGGTTTGTTTGTGCGTGAACGGCCTGGAAAGCCATCAACAGGCTGGCAACCAAAATAAGCAATAAGCCAATTCGTTTCATGGAATGGATTATAAGCCTCAATAATTAATGTAGGGGCGGAGTGATACTCCGCCCCTACATTTAGAACTGCCCTTCGAGATATGCTCGTGTCCGCTCTTGTTTTGGATTGTTGAATACTTCCTTCGCCGGGCCTGCTTCCACGACTTCGCCCAGATACATGAAAATCACGTAGTCTGCGAGACGCTTGGCCTGACGCAGTGTGTGGGTAACGATGACCATTGTGTATTGCTTCTTCAGATCGAGCAGGCGGCCTTCGATATGTTGGGATGAGATCGGGTCGAGGGCCGAAGTTGGTTCGTCGCCGAGGATGATCTCCGGTTCGACAGCCAGGCCGCGTGCCAGGCACAGACGTTGTTGCTGCCCGATGGATAAGCTCGTAGCGGGACTCATCAGGCGCGTCTTGACTTCTTCATACAAGCCTGCCACTTCGAGATAATGCCGCACTGCTTTGCGATATTCATCGCGGTTGTTCTTCGTGCGATGGATGTGCATGCCGTACGCCACATTTTCATAGATGGACATCGGCAGTGGGAACGGTCGTTGCGCCAGCAGCCCAACTCGTTTGCGGACTTCGGTTACATCTATATCTTTTTCGTAAATATTCTGTCCGTCTACAAGGACTTCGCCGGTGATGTTCACTCCGTCGGTCAATTCAAGAAAACGGTTGAATGTTTTGAGCAATGTCGTCTTGCCGCAGCCGGAGGGTCCCATAATGACCGTGATCTGTTTGCCTGGGATCTCGATGTTGATATCTTTCAACGCCTGGGCGTTGCCATAATAAGCATTTAAGTTTTTTACCTGGATATGTGCATCCATAATTACCTCTGTTATTTCAAAACGTACTTCGATAATCTGCCCGCGATCCAGCGTGAGCCCAGACTTATGGCAAGCACGATGATGGTTAAGATCAATGCGGAAGCGTACGCTCTTTTCTGGACCTCGGGATAGGGCATACCCAACTGGAAGAATACCGCCAGCGGAAGCGACGCAACCGGTTGCATGAGCGAAGTGGGGATGCGATCTGTGAAGCCCGCCGTGAAAAGCACCGCAGCCGCATCGCCGATGCCGCGCCCGAAAGCTAGAAGGATGGCAGTGACAATGCCCGGCAGCATCTGACGCGTCACCACGCGCGCGGCAACTTCCAAACGGGTGGAGCCTAAAGCCAGCGCGGCCTGCTCCAGGTCAACGGGCATGCGGCGGATCACTTCATCCATGCCGCGCGTCATGATGGGAAGTTCAAGCAGAGTCAGTGCAATGATTCCGCCTAACAGTGAAGCGCGCAGTCCAAAGGACAGCATGACCGTGAATCCGAACGCGCCGTAGACGATGGATGGGATGCCCCACAAAACATCCAGCGCGAGACGAACGTAATGTCCCCAACTGGAATCGCCGAGATAGGTTTCGAGATAAAGCGCAATCGGCAGGCTGAAGATCAAGGCGATGAGCGTGCCTCCGCCAGCCAGATACAGCGAGCCGATGATGGCATTGAGAATGCCGCCCTCTTTGCCGAGATAGAAGCCGCCTTTGGGAGTCTGCGTGAGCATGGACCACGTCAGGGCGGGCAGGCCGCGCGAGATGACTGTCCACAAGATCAAGCCAAGACTGCCAGCCACAATGATGAAAGATAACATCATCAAAGTTTTGACAATAGCCTCAATAATGTGTCGTCTATGCCAGTGCTTTTTCATACCCACCTCTTTCCAAGCATATGCTGTAATACCAGTGTGGAGGCTATGTTGAAGATCAAAATGATCACGAGCAAAATAAATGCCGCGCCGAGCAGGGCCGCATCGTAAAGCGGAATGGACATCATCTCGCCATAGTTGTTCGCGATCAGCGCCGGGAGCGGATAAGCCGTATCGAAAATGGAATGCGGGACCTGCGGCACGTTTCCGACGACCATCAAAACGGCCATCGTTTCACCGAGCGCGCGCGTCGCTCCCAGCACGATACCAGCGATGATGCCCGGCATGGTTTGAGGGATAACGATTGAGCGGATGGTCTGCCATTGTGTTGCGCCAACAGCCAATGATGCCTGTCGCAATCCCTGCGAGACGGTGGTCAACACTTCGTAAGTGACCGCGATAATGAACGGGGCGATCATCACAGCCAGTACAATTCCGCCCGCCAGAATGCTGTAGCCGGTCGGGTTTTTGCTGACGAAGATAGGAATGAAGCCCAGGTATTTTTCAAAGAAGGGCGCAATATATTTTTCAACCAATGGGACGATGGCGATCACGCCCCACACGCCATAGACCACCGATGGAATGGCAGCCAATAAATCAAGTAATGGTTTCATGACGGCGCGCGTGGATGCGTGTGCATATTCCGAAAGATAGAGCGCGGTCAAAATACAGGGCGGAACAGCCAGCCCCGCGCCGACAATCGTCACCCAGAATGTGCCGGAGATGAACGGCCAGAATCCGAACCGACCATTTTGCGGTTTCCAAACTGTCCCCCCGACCAGATCCCAGAATGAATAAACTTTTAAGATCGGCCAGAAGCGGATGGCGAGTCCAATGGTGATCAGCGCAACCAGCGCAACCGGCAGAAGCGTGACCACAAACAGCACGCGCCCGGCCGCCCGATCCTGCCTGCAGCGGGACGCGAGGGAAGGCCGGGGTTTCCGGCCTTCCATTTTTTGCGATTCGGTTGTAACAGGGATCGCCTGTCTATCCATTACTTAACCTTTGCGAGAGACTCTGTCAATTGATCTGCGGGAAGCTGGACAAATCCAGCCGTTGCCACAAACTGTTGACCGTCTGTCAGAATCCACTCGATAAAGGTCTGCGTCAGACCGGATGGTTTGCCGTTGGTGACTACGTTCAAATCGCGGGCGGGAGGGGATGGATATTTACCGGTCGCGACCGCATCCACGGCCCGGGCCTTGGATTTGATCACTTCGTCTGCGCCAGCCAGGCCATCGCCATTTGCATCAATCGGTAGAACTATTGCCCCGGCCACAGCCTCGCCCGTTGAATTGTCAAACGCATAACCTAAATTGTTATAACCGATGCCCAGCGGGTCCTTAATGACCGCTTCGAGTAAACCGGGATCACCGTTCACGCCCACGCCATTCAAATCATCCTGCTTTTTGCCGCCCATGAACTTGGCCCACGCATCCGCCGCGCCCGCTGAGTCGGAACGCGTGTAAACGTGGATCTCGTCGGTGATCTCAGGCTTGCCGACCACTTCGCCCCAGGTCTTGATTTCGCCAGTGATGAAAATCTTGATGAACATATCCTTGGATACGCTCTTGGCGAGCAGATCATTGATGACCGGATTCTGCGCGTTGACGATTGGAAAAACCGCGTCTTTCACGACTGCAACCGCGTACGCGCCTTTGGCCTCTTCCTCACTGGTAACACTGCGCGAGACCATGCCAATATCCACCGCGCCGGACAGCGCGTCGGTCATGCCTTTGCCCGCGCCGCCGGCTGAAACGTCGAAGGTAACTTTGGGATGAAGCTTCTGGAATTCCTCGGCCCACAGCGTCATCATCGGGTAGAGGGCGAACGCGCCCGAGATGGCGATGTTGCCTTCCAAAGTGTCGGCGGGGGCGAGGGCAGGAGCATCAGTTGCGGGTGCGCCGTTTGAAACGGGGGCCGTTGTCGGGGCGGGCGGGCCGCAGGCGGTCAAGATCAGTGAGAATGCTATAACGACTGTCAACAGAGTTAGGGTAAGTTTTTGCATATTTTATCTCCAATTGGTTTTATATATTATAAAGTCCATAGTACAAGTAGTCTTTTCGGCCAAAAAAAACCGCCTTTCGCAGGGCGTCCTTGAACATGCCTATCTTTTTATGCCAAGCTTTTTGCGGACAGCGGTCTGTCGCTTGGTTACATCAGCCAGGCTGGTGTTATCGAGAATATCTGCGATGGCGTTACGCACATCGCCCATCACCAGTCGCAGGCCGCAAGTCTGTTCATCGGGGCATCCGCATGGCTCATAAGACATTTGGCTGACGCACTTGATCGGCGCCACCGGGCCATCCAGCACGCGGAAGATTTGGCCGAGCGTGATCTCACTGGCAGGCCTGGCCAGGTAATACCCGCCGCCAACGCCCATCTTGCTGTGGAGCATGCCTGCGTTCTTGAGCGCAAGCAAAATTTGCTCAAGGAACTTGGCTGAGATCTGCTCGCGTTCCGCGATCTCCTTAATTTGCACCACCGGCATGGCGTTCTTCTCGGCGGGTTCTGCCAGAACGATCATTGCCCGTAAGCCGTATTCACCGCGTTTGGAAAGTCGCATGTCTGTCTTTCTGCCTAAAGTATACTATTACAATGGACTTTATTGCTTATATTATATTTCAGCGGTTGAATTTTGTCAACCGCTCTCGGTTAGCGAGACGATATCTGAATCCGGCAACGCGCGATGCAGATCTGCACTCTTCAAGATGACCGCGGTGTTGCGCATTCCAGACCCGATGGATATTTCTTCCTCTTTCAAGGCGCTCGCATCGATCAGAACCTTGAGCGGACGCGGCAATCCGAACGGCCCCACCGTCCCGACGCGGTAACCGGTGATTTCCAAAACTTCCTCCTCAGTTGCCATCGTTAAACGTGATTGGCCGAGATGCTTGCGTAAAATCTTCCATGAAATTTGCGCCGGGCCGGCGACCAGCGCCATGATAAATTCATCTTCGCCGACGCGGAAGAGAATGCTTCTGATAACTTGGCCAGGCCTTTGACCGCGCTCGGAGGCCGCCTGTTCGAACGATGTGACCGGATTCGCGTGGCGAAAAACGCGATGCGGAATTCCAAGTTTTTCCAGGGCGATGCTGACGGGAGGTTGATTATTCATAAAATTTTATGTCATTGCGAGAGCGGTGCTTGGCCGCTCAAAGCAATCTCAATTTCAATGAGGAGATTGCTTCGGACAGGGTTTCGATACGCCCGAAGAACACGGGCTACTCAACCACCGCCCTCGCAGTGACATTCCTTTAAATTGTTTTGTCTTTGTAATCGCACAATTTTTGAATCGGACAATTCGGGCAATCCGGTTTGCGCGCGTGGCAGACTTCACGTCCCAGGCGGATGATGTTCAAATGTGCAGAGTAATAGGTTTCAGGCGGGAAAATATTTTCAAGATGCGGATGCGCCTGCTCAACGGTCATCTTTTCGGGGCGCAGACCGATGCGGCCAGTGACGCGATAAATGTGCGTGTCCACCGGAAAGGCCGGACGTCCGAGCGAGAAGCATAAAACGATGGCCGCAGTCTTCGGACCGACGCCGTTGAATTTTGTCAGCCAGGCGCGCGCTTCCTCGAGTGGCAAATCTTTCAGGAACCATAAATCCAAATTGCCGCGTTCTTTGGTGATCTCTTTCAAAACCTTTTGGATGCGTGGTCCCTTTTGATTTGCCAACCCCGCCGGACGAATTGCATTGACAATATCTTTTGTCTTCGCATCGCGCACGGATTCCCAGGTTGGGAATTTGGCGCGCAAAGCATTGAAGGCGCGGTCACGATTAATATCGTTCGTGTTTTGGGAAAGGATCGTGGAAACCAACTCGTCAATCGGCGGAAGCGGATTGCGCCAGACGGCCTGGCCGAAAACTTCCAAAAGTTTTTCGTGGATTTTGATGGCGCGCTTGGAAAGATTGGTCATGTCTTCAATTATATGCCGCAAATAATTGAAGACAAGGAGACATTGATCATGAATATGGATTTCCCTCGAAACCGATGGCTGACGGCCTGCATATCGTTTGTTATTCTGTTAAATATCTCTGCCTGCTCTGCATCAAATCAAAATACAACTCGAGCCTCAACGGCTACACTGGGCGCAATCGCCACAAAAGTTCTGGCTGCGAAAACCCAAACCCCGAAGCCACGGCGACAGCGACGGTAGCTCCCGCGGAAACTTTTGCCCTGATATCATCCCTTCAATGGGGGCGCACAACTGAATCAAAAACGCGCCCTTGCAGACGCGTTCTTCTTCTGGCGGGGAGGGCGGGATTCGAACCCGCGACCGAGTTACCCCGGCACTCACTTAGCAGGCGAGCCCATTCAGCCTCTCTGGCACCTCCCCAATATTTGGTTTGAAGGTTTGCAAGTTGCACGTTGACAGGTTGAGGGAAACCTTCAGCTTGAAAACCTTCCAACTTGTTAACCTGCGACTCTCAGCGGAGGGAGTGGGATTCGAACCCACGTTGGTGTGACCCAAACATGTTTTCAAGACATGCGCCTTCAGCCGCTCGGCCATCCCTCCAGGCGGACAAGATTTTACCATAAGCGAAGCGGGAATCGGAATTTCGGGATTGGGATTCGTGCAATT
>JAKBYW010000444.1:0-2502 GCA_021840275.1 Chloroflexota bacterium
GACCGTATAAAGAAATATCCAGCGCACGGTTTGACGGGTGGGCTTTCGGGTGATGAAATAAACAATGACGAAGACTCCGGCCAAAGGTCCGATGATGCGAATCGAGGTGGTGATGCCCAAAAAGAAGGCCGCCAGCAAAACATCCCAGAAATGATTCTTCGCCGGTTCATCCGCAAGTTTATCCACCAGACGGAAGCCAAGATAGATCGAAGCGGTCAGAAAAACAAGAAAGGAAGGATCTTTCGGATTGATGAAGGCGTGTCCCCATAAAAGAGGTTGAAAGGTGAAAAGGGCCGAGGCAGCGAAGGCAGCCCAGGGCCGCATGAAGCGTTCACTGAGCCGATAAATAAAATAAACGCCGAGCAGAAAGGTGATGAAATTAATAAGATGCCAGGCTGAGGCGTTATCCACGCCCAGGTCCTGGATTAGATAAACCGGCTCGCGCGCCAGGAATAAATAGGCGGGGCCGCGATTCTTGTGATCGTCCCCGCTGGGACCATAAGAGTTGTTCAGATCAAAGCGGCCGCTGAACCAATTAGCGGGTGTGTAGGCGTAACCGAGCGCGTCGGCGTATTTATAAAAAAGCGGCTCGTCCCATGAGAGGCCGAAGTCGCGGAAAATAAAAAGGCCAATGATCAGGCTGATGGAAAGGAGCAGGACAATTGGGTTCTTAAATATTTTGGAAAGCGAATTCATTTTTTATCGCCAAGCCGCCGCGACTGCCGTTCTTTAGCGGCTTCCATTTTGCGCTTTTCATCTTCGGTCTCAGTGATAAGCGGAGGGACAGGAACGGGATGACCGGATTCGTCCAACGCCACATAGACAAGATAGGCTGTGTTTGTGTGAGTCCGCTCGCCGGTGAGGGGATTCTCGGCCTGAACCTGAACTTCGACTTCCATGGATGTGCGGCCTGTATAAGTCACTTCTGCGCTCAAGAGCACCAGGTCGCCGATCTTGATTGGGTTGCGGAAGACCATCGAGTCGATTGCCACGGTGACGACACGATGCCCGGAGTGGCGCATACATGCCAGCGCACCGGCTTCGTCCACAAGTTTCATGATCCAGCCGCCATGCACATTGCCAAGGTTGTTGGCATGTTCAGGCTGCATGAGTTGGGCAATACTAATGCGCGAGGCGCGCACGGTTTTAGCTGCTAAAGAATTTGTCATCTCATTAATCCATATCTTCGAGGAACTCACCGGTATCAAATGTATGCAGGCGTTCCGGCTCGTCGAGCAGAACGTCAATGGTGCCGGGAGATAGTTCGCTCATCAGCGGGGCAAGTGGAATGGTGGCAGGCGGGTAAATTTTTTTCGGCACGGCAGGCGGTTGAAGCCGGGGCTTGAGCGTGGAGGTGGCGCGCTTGCGAAGGATGCGCGGGTCGTTGGTCAAGTATCCAACATAATATCCGATTACTGAGTATATCTCTCGCTTTGGTGTGACCCAGCCCACCCAATCTCCATCGCGATCAAAGATATAAGGATATTCCATGAATGCTTCAGGGTTGCCTTTGGAATTATAGATCGGAATAATCGCCATGCTTCGCCTCGCACATTAAACGTATCATCTTAATAAGATGAGGTAAGCGGGGTGTTTTGGGCAAGCGAAGCCCGCCCAAAACGCCCCACACACCGCTTCATTGAAAAGATGCCGTTAAACGTCATTATACGTCCAATAGCGGTTGACAAAGAAATTCCAGAGCATCACAATCCCGACGGCGATGGCAAGCGTGAAGTTTCTGGCGAGGAACTCCGGCGTCATGAAAATACTGAGATGCAAATTCTCAAAAAAGGTGAGCGCCGGAGGTTCGCCGAAATGCAATATTGGAAAACGGATGACGATGCCCGCCAAGTTCACGACGAAGAACATGAACAGTTGATGAGCCAGGTGACGCGAACGCGATTCCGGGTAAGTCCAGTAGCGGTTCCAGATGAAGTTGCTAATGACAGCGCAGATAAATGAAATCGTACCGGCATAGGCCAACGGCACATCATAATAATGCGCAAGGAAATTTGCGACACCAAAATCTATAAGCGAACCAAACGCACCGACAGCCATAAATTTCAGGAAGCGTGTACGTTCTGTTGGGTCTTTTACAATTGAAATCATACAAGTCCAAGTTTTTGTTTGAAGTAAGGGACAGTGTTTCGCAGTCCCTGTTCCAGGTCTACTTTCGGTTCCCATTCGAGAATAGTGCGGGCGCGCGTGATGTCGGGTCGACGACGTTGGGGATCGCGCTCACTGCGCGCGTCGGGGACAAATGTGATGCCCGCTTTGTTGTCCGTGATCTTGTTGATCGACTCTGCGAATTGTAAAAGAGTCATCTCGACCGGGTTGCCGATGTTGACCGGCATGTGTTCATCGGATAACAACAATCGAACGATGCCATTCACCAAATCATCCACATAGCAGAACGAACGTGTCTGCCGGCCATTGCCATAGACGGTGAGCGGCTGTCCGAGCAGGGCCTGCTTGAGCAGGTTCGGGAGGGCGCGGCCATCT
>JAKBYW010000445.1:0-2501 GCA_021840275.1 Chloroflexota bacterium
CCAGCGTACAACTTTAATTCGATCCTGATGCAGATCGCGCAATCTCAAGCTGAATATCTCGCCTCGACCGGCGGCGCAAATGGACACATTGGGCCGGGAGGCACGCGTCCGATTGATCGCGCCATCGCTGCTGGTTATCCCGTCTCTGGCGGATTTTTTTCAGAGAATTGGCTGGCGGGAGATTACACGGCGTCAGGCGCCGTAAACTCGTCCGCATGGGCGGATGCTGCGCATCAAAACACAATGCTCTCCTCATCTTTGGCCGACATCGGCGCGGGCGTGGCAACATCCGGGGGTATGGTTTATTTTGTGATTGATTGCGGTCTCGCCACGAACTCGCAAATCAATACGCCACTGGCCGGCGGGGGAACGGTCATCGTCGTCAGTGGGACAGCCATGACGCAGGATAATCGAATCGCTGTGGCAATCGTCAGCACGCCGGATGCCAGCGGCAATATTTATCACACGGTTCAATTTGGTCAGACTCTCTGGCAGATCGCTTTGGCTTACAAAACGACCATCAACGAGATCAAACAGAAAAATAACTTAACTTCAAACGATATTTATATCGGGCAGAAATTGCTTATCGGTCATGCTGACACGCCAACGCCTGCTCCGCCGACGGGTACTCCTACGCTCGTGCCGTCCACTTCGACGCCAAGCCCGACGCTGGCGGTTTTAACGGAAACGCCTTCAATTACGCCGACACCGGTTGTAACGATACCCACTTCAAATCCCGCGGGAAGCGTGGCAGTTGTCGCAATTGTCCTTGTTGCATTATTCGCCGCAGGGATGGTCGCATGGGCGGGACGCAGCCGCCCCGTCTAATATTGTTGGATAATAGGAGTAGCTTATGAATGAAATCCGCTTTGATGCTTTGCTTCCGCAGGAAATGGCGACCCGCGCCGAGTATTTGGGTGTGCGTAAATCTGAGATGCCCTTCCTGAAGATGTTCATGCTGTCTGTTTTGGCTGGCGCGTTCATTGCCCTGGGTGCGATCTTTGCAACCACTGTGGGCGCAGGGGGCATGGCTGTGACAACGCCCGATGGCGCGGCGGCATTCAACACCGGTTTGCCGTATGGCGTTGTGCGCCTGCTTTCAGGGTTTGTCTTTTCCCTGGGGCTGATCCTGGTGGTGGTCGGCGGGGCGGAGTTGTTCACCGGCAACAATTTGATCGTGATGGCATGGGCCAGCGGTAAGATCAGCGGACGTTCTGTTCTTCGCAATTGGGCCATTGTTTACATCGGGAATTTTGTCGGTTCGATTGGCACGGCTATATTAATGTTCTTCACCAGACAATATACATTTGGTTCCAATGCGATTGGCATTGTGGCGCTGAAAACGGCGGTGGCCAAATGTGATTTTACTTTTATGCAAGCCGTTGCGCTTGGAATCCTGTGCAACGCGCTGGTCTGCCTGGCGGTATGGATGTCATTCAGCGCACGCAGTTCAACGGATAAAATCCTGGCGATCATCTTTCCGATCACGGCCTTCGTGGCTGCCGGTTTTGAACACAGCGTCGCGAATATGTATTTCATTCCGTATGCTTTGTTCATCAAAGGATTTGACCCGGCGTTTATTCAGGTAATTGGTGACAAAGTGCCTCATCTCGAGAAATTGACATGGCAGGCATTCTTCCTGAATAATCTTTTGCCGGTGACGATTGGCAATATCATTGGCGGGGCGGTTTTGGTGGCCGCTATATACTGGGTGATTTTCCTGCGCCCGACCGAGCCCTAATTGGAAAATTGGAAAAGGAGAAAATATGAAAGCTTATGTTTTGATCAAGATCCGCTCGGGTGAAGTGAAGGACGTTGTACGCAGTTTACGCAAAGTAGATGGCGTGACGGAAGCGCACATGACCTTCGGCCCGTATGATGCCGTGGCCGAAGTGGAGACGGCGGATGTCGCCAAGCTGGGTGCTATCACCGCATCCAAGATTCAACCCATTCCGGGCGTGGAGCAGACGCTCACTTGTCTGGCGGTTGATATTTAGGTATTGCATGGAAACTCAGCTCAAGATGGGCAGGCGTTCTTGGGTCGTGTTATAAGAAATATTCGCTTTTATCCGATTCGGAATTCTTCCTAATAGATGAATTGATCGGTCTCACATCGAAGCGGAAGGATTCGGACTTCAATAACTCAAATTCCTCGTAGCTCCGAGACCCGTAGGATATGCTTACTCTTTTTACTTTTATCCTTAGCAGGTCGAATACCCGCTGCTTTGCGCGAGACAGTGGAAAATCCGATGTGGCAGTGTGGGGGGGTGTTTGAACGCGAGAACATGCTGACTGCACTGAAGCGAGTAGAGAGCGGCAGGGATAGATGGGATGGAAGTGAAAGACTTGTCGGGCTACCTGAAAGCGCACTGGCTGGAAGTGCGGGAGGCTCTCGAAAGTGGGAAGTATCGGCCAAGCCCCGTGAGGCGAGTAGAAATACCGAAGCCAGACGGAGGGGTGAGGCAGTTGGGCATACCAACAGTGCTAGACCGGCTCATCCA
>JAKBYW010000028.1:0-11042 GCA_021840275.1 Chloroflexota bacterium
GCGCAAGGGGAATCAGGTCACCGTTGAGTGGACGGATGTGTACGTCAGCCCCGGCCACAGAGAAGACGAAAACATGCGAACTTACATCATTGAAGTCTGGCGCTGCGAAGCCGGACAAATGATCTTTGATCCGCTGGCTACGAACGACACGTCCATCAGCTTCATCGACGAACCCGGTTGCAGCCAACCTTCGCATGGACGAGTCTTCGTGCAGGAAAAACATGGCTTCGCCGGGCCGGCTGAGATTCCCTGGCCGACGCAAAAATAGCCAATAAATTTTATGGGCTTTGAAGATAATAGAAGAAGCGTCTCCATTCGACGCTGGACTAATGGCACAAGATAGTTATTGCGTTGATACCGTATTTCTGAGATTAATTCTGACGACATTCGAGTTGAATGGTCATAGCCCTATCTTACCAAATCTTTTTTTCACTTTCTTAAAACCCTCAATTTATGCTCGTTTTCAGTATAGTGTGTATCGGCAAAGAAATTACCAGAAAAGCAATTTGACTCTTGCATCCTTTTTGGTATAATACTGCCGCGTTGCGTGAGTTTCCGGAACCTTGTCGAAAAGTGGGAGCAACTGATTCGCTTAGCTTCCTCCAAAGGACATTCAAAAAGTAGTGCAGCTGGCTCGGGTTTTGGCGAGTCAGTGACACCAAATTTGGCCGACTAGCTCAATGGTAGAGCAGTTGACTCTTAATCAATTGGTTCAGGGTTCGAGTCCCTGGTCGGTCACCAAAAAAACACGGTCTGTCTGCCCTGATTTTCACTGATGCAAGAAAAAAAAGAGCCTCCGTTAATCGGGAGGCTCTTTTTTGACAGCTATCGGAAAGATGAACAGGACGATTACCAGCTGGAGCACAACCTTTTGAGCTCTAGCGACCTGACACCATAAGAAAGAGAACAAGAAAACACTTTTATGAAACAGTCACAAATCAAAACATCAACAAACAATGGGAAATCACATTCAAAACTTAGCAAGTTGATCAACGCGGTCGTTGGCATCTGGATATTTACCTGCATATTGGCTGCCATCCTGGTGATCGTACCGGCGGCATCTCCCGCCACAGGTGCACAAGTCGCCGACCTGTTGCGCACTGTGGTCGGTCCACAGCCGGTAGCGGTGCTCGAAAGCCTGTCCTTTAAGATGCAGGATAAACTGCATGAATATCTTTTTGTTGCCAGCGGTGACAAACCCCAGATCAGTCTGGCAAACACAACTTCAGTCAGCCTCGTGAGACCAACCAGCACAACTACGCCCTCTCAAAAATCATCCATCGCTCAACATCTAATCATCCCACCTAACATTGCTAAAACAGCAACACCAATCCCATCAAGTGATGCGGTTGGCGCGCCGCCTCAGATCGGCTGGCAGGCTTACGGTCCGACCGTGAATGGTACTCCGCTCATGGCGCAGGCAATGATCATGCTTAATCCGGGGAAGTCGTATGCTGGAACCGCGTTGGTGCGAATGGACCTCTCCCAGCTCCAACTGCATGTGATGGCGGGGACTTTAGAACCGGCTCACCCTTCGGGCATCGGAAAAGCGATTCCAAGCCTTGGGGTGATTCCACCGGAGAACTATAACAATTTGATCGCGGCTTTCAATGGCGGCTTCAAGGGTATTCACGGCCAGTTTGGGATGATGTTGAATGGCATCACTCTGCTCCAGCCAATTGATGGACTTGCCACTGTAGCCATGTATCAGGATGGAAGCGTACGCATCGGCGCATGGGGATCGGATATTCTGCCATCTCCAGACATGGTCGCATTCCGGCAAAATTGTCCGCCATTGATCGAAGCCGGTCAGCTCAACCCGGCGCTTTTCTACGACAATCGCAGGGCATGGGGATATTCCCAGAATAGCGATGTCACCTGGCGCACCGGAGCGGGCATTAGTCAGGATGGCCGTTACCTGATTTATGCAGTCAGCAACGGCACAACCGTGCAGGATCTGGCCAACGCCTTACAAATGGCCGGGGCCTATAATGCCATGCAATTGGATATCAACGAGTTTTATACCCACTTCGTTACTTATCAACCTTCTACATCGCAAAGTTCCGGCTTGGCTGCCGAACGCTTATTGAGCCAAATGACGGATACTCCGTCCCTGTATTTGACGCCGTATCTGCGCGATTTCTTTTATCTAACTTTGCGCCAATAAATTTCCGCTCATTTCACGATTGCGTAAATATAACTATCGCGCGGCTCATCACTGACTCCGGGATGAAAACCATATCTCCGCAATAAGCCTTCGCGAACCATGCCTGCCTTTTCCATCACACGCGCAGATACAAGATTTTCCACATCGCAAGTTGCAAAGACGCGATAGATATCAGGTTGTTCCAACAACCAATTCGTCACTGCAAGCGTGGCTTCGGACATGTATCCTTTGCCCCAATGTGGACGCGCCAGCACGTAACCGATTTCGACCTTGAAGCCATCGGGATGCATGGCAATCATCCCGATGGCAGAATCCGAATCTTTCAGGGTAATAACATAAGAATGAGCTTTGCCTTCATCCCACAGTTTTAGCATGAGTTCAACAATGTGGTAGGTTTCTTCCAAATTTTTATGTGGGCGCCAGGTTATGTACCGTGTCACTTCAGGGTCTTGAGCATATGCCGTGAAAATCGCGGGCGCGTCATCCATGCGCGGCTTGCGCAGAATGAGCCGTTCGGTGTTGATGATTTCAGATGGCTTCATTTCTCTTCTTCGTCAAGCGCATCAATGTGCCCTGGCTTCTCCTTGCCCAACTCCAGCGACCGCTGATACGCCGCCCAGACCGCACGCGAAATCGCCGTGCGGAAGCCGGCCTTCTCCAAATAATACAACGCCTCCGCAGACGTGCCGCCCGGCGATGTGACTTGATTCCGCAGCGTGGCAGGATGCCGCTCCGCATGTTCATAGAACGAGGCAGAGCCTTTAATGGTTTGCAAAACCAATTGCTCGGCAATGCGGCGCGGAAAGCCCATATGCACACCGGCATCTATCAATGCTTCGGTGAAAAGAAAAACGTAAGCTGGGCCTGAACCTGAGAGCGCTGTCGCCATATCGAGATAGCTTTCATCTTCCACAAATACTTCCGCGCCCAACGCGCCGAGGATGGCACGCGCCATCTCCTGCTGTTCTTCGGTCGTTTCTTTCGATGCAGCCCAGACCGTGATCCCCTCGCCGATCTGTCCCGGCGTATTCGGCATCGAGCGAACAATGGCCTTATGCTTCAACCCGGCGCCGATCTTCTTCATGCTGGCGCCCGCAATGATGGAAAGCACCAGCGCGTCGGCGCGGACTCCCTTCAAACCTTTCATCACTTCGCTCAATCTCTGCGGCTTTACCGACAGCACCACCACATCCGCTTCGTGGACTGCAGCGGCGTTGTCCGTGGTCACACGGATGCCGTACTTTTTATGCAGTTCATCTCCGCGTTCAGCGCGCGGGCCGGATGCGGTCAGGTTTTCAGGCTTTGCCAATTTCTGACGCAATAATCCGGCAATCATGGCTTCCGCCATCACGCCAGGTCCGATAAATGCGATTTTGTTTTTGAGCATCATTGCCTCCGTGGTCATTATACTGTGCAGATAAAAAAAAACGAGCGGACTCTCGTCCACTCGTGGCATTTACAAAATTACTTTCCTGTATATTGCAACGCCATTCTGAGACGTTCTTCCACATCCTTGGGCGCATCCTTTGGCAAAGCCTGAATGGCGGTCTGCGCTTCGATCACGGAATAGCCAAGGGCCGTCAAAGCGGCAAGGACTTCACTGTCCGCATCGGACATGGATGCAATTTTAGACAAGGCGTCAATCGGTTTGAGGCGATCTTTCAGATGCAGTGCGATCTTCTGCGCGGTCTTCTTTCCAACGCCGGGGACGCGCGACAAAATTTCAGCTTCGTCAGAAAAGACCGCCCGTTGGACGGTGTCCACTGTGAGAGTGGATAAGACTGATAGAGCCACTTTCGGACCGACGCCGTCCACGCCGAGTAACATGTTGAAGAGTTCACGGTCAGACTGTGACTCAAAACCATAAAGCGTCAACGCATCTTCCCGGACAACGAGATGGGTGTACAGCAAAATGGCTTCGCCCGTCTTCATGCGTCCGCGCACTTGCGCCGGGACAAAGACGCGCAGTCCCACCCCGCCGATTTCGACAACAAGAGCGTTATCTTCGATCTGGATGATTTCACCGCGCAGAGTTGCTATCATGGGCTAATTATATGTCATTGTGAGCGGTCTTTGCAAAGCATCTATGAAAGCGATGCTTTTGTCAAGAGAAAAATAAAGAGAACGTCAGCACCTTAATAAAGCAGGAGCGACTTGTTGAAACAAACACAGTCGGATTTTCCGGAAGCATCTATTCGTTGTCAAGCAACAAGAGTATCTCCAACAAGTGTGTCGCAATCAATCTACGGTTCTCGGGGGAACCAGCTTCGCAACGCGCTCGGCTTTCCAACCATGATGACAGCCCTGACCTGGGCAAAAGAGGCCATCGCCGCTCACGGCCAATAAAACTGACGAGCAGGCTGTCGGAGAGCAGTGTTTCGTGACGCAAAACAGCAATTTGAACCGCGAAGCACGCAACCAGTTCCAATATGCTCATTTTATCGAACGCGCCGACGAAAGCGTTTCAAAGTCGGTGGAGCGCGGGATCAGGTTGAAGGTTTGTAATAATTCGGGCGTCGGTGGGACAGGTTTGCGGGTGGTCAGATCGAGCATGGCCCCTTCAAGGTCAATGCTGACTGCTTTCTTCCTGTTGGATTTGAGAACGTCGTGATGGACTTTCCAGCGCGCTATTTTTTCATAACGCTACCTCATTGCTTTATCCGTAATTTCCAGCGCTTCGTCCAAAACTTTGAATCCCTCGGCTAGTTGCTCTTCAGAAATGATCAGCGGCGGAATGATCAGCGCGGTGTGCCAATGGACATCCAGGAACAGACCGTGATCGAAGCAATATTTTTTGAAGGCGGTCATCTCCGGGCTGGATGAATTCCACGGCGCCATCGGTTCTTTCGTTTCGCGATTCCTGACCAGCTCGAGGATGCCGAATAATCCTATCGAGCGGACCTCCCCCACCGACGGATGCGCTTCGCCCAAATCGGTCAACATGCGCTTCAACACCGGGCCCATAGCGGCTGCGTGCTCGACAATTTTATCTTCCCTGATAACAGTGATATTCGCAATCGCCGCTGCCAACGAAATGGGATGTGACGTGTACGTCAGCCCGGCTTTGTATGCTGTCTCGTCAAAATGGGCCGCGATCTCCGGCTTCATCGCCACCGCGCCGAGCGGCGCATACGCGGATGTCAGTCCCTTCGCCATTGTCATCAGATCCGGCACGACGTTCCAGTGATCCACCGCGAACCATTTGCCGGTGCGGCCAAAGCCGCTCATCACTTCGTCGGCGATCATGAGGAGATCGTATTTATCGCACAAGGCGCGCACGCCCTGCATGTATCCGTCTGGCGGGACGATAATGCCGTTCGTGCCAGTGACCGATTCCATCAGGATCGCGGCTATCGTCTCCGGCGCTTCGTATTGAATGATCTCTTCGAGATGATTCAAATAATCGCGCGTGAAGTCTTCATCCGAAATATTCGGGCTGGAGCGATGGAATGTCGAGCGGTAACGGTACGGGTCCAGAAAATGAACGACGCCCGGCATCAGCATCGGCTCCCAGGCCACACGGCGCGGATCGCCCGTGGCAGCCATGGCGCCCGCCGTCGCGCCGTGATAGGAACGATAGCGCGTCAGGATTTTGTAGCGGCCGGTGTAACCGCGCGCCAGTTTGATGGCGTTCTCGTTGGCGTCCGCGCCGCCCAGCGTAAACAGAACTTTGGTTAATTGTGCGCCCGGTGAGATTTCGGCCACCATTTGACTCGCCAGCGCGCGGACTTTGTTGGTCATGCTCGGCGCGCTGTACGGAAGAGCGCGCGCCTGCTCGATGATGGCTTCGATCACGCGCTCGTCGCCGTGACCGATATTGACGCACATCGTCATCGAGTTGAAATCGAGATAGCGCTTGTCGTCCACATCCCAGAAGTACACGCCCTTGGCGCGCTTCACGGGAATCGGATTGACCTTTGCCTGTGCAGACCACGTCCAGAAGACGTGTTCTTTCGAAAGGGGAAGAATTTCATCGTCGGGGAGATCGAACATTTATGCCTCGCAAAATGATTTCACCACACGTGTGCCTGCACTCTTTCGTCGCAGTGCAGGCAAAGACACCAAGACACGAAGTTTTAATCTTTGTGAACACGAAGAAATCTCAGTGCACTTTGTGTCTTTGTGGTGAGATTTCACACATCACGAATTATAATCCCCGCTCAATGGAATCATCTCCCTACAAACGCATGGCTGTTATCAGCGCGACCAGTTCGGGCAAATCCACACTCGCAAAACAAGTGGCGAAAGAATTATCGCTTGATTTCGTCGAACTGGATGCGCTTCACTGGGAAGCGAATTGGCACGAAGCGGATGATGATGTATTCCGCGTCCTAAACACTGCGATTAATTTCTTTTGCGCAGCCAGGCGACAAGTTGAACAATGCCAAATGCCGCCATGATTGCCAACAACAAAGCCCAATCAAAATTAAATTGAAATTTAATTAACATGGCCAGGCTGGCCAGTCCAAAACCGAGCAGGGCGAGGATGGAGACGCGGACGAGATGACGCATCTCGAAGCCGCGCCGCTCCTCGTCCGTGGCGAAGCGCAGACGATACGAGAAATCGGTCAAGTCCCATGCCATGAGGCCGCCGATGGCGCCCGCGAACATCCAGCCCGGCGGAAAGTTCAACAGCCACAGGCCAAGTGCCGCCGCTAAAAAGTTAAACAGCAATCCAATGTAGGCAAACCATCGCCAGCGTTGCCAGATGGCAATCAACCAGACCGCGCCAAAGATCAGTATCCAGCGCGCAAATTGCGGCAGGCCGATTTGTGCATAGCCCCACGCCAGCGAACAGACGCCCATAAGAATACTAAAGAGAAGCGCAAATAGAGTCATGAACTTTTCATCCGAGAAAATTTTACCACTCGGAAAGTTAAGCGCTTGTTCATGTTATACTGCCGCGATGATCTCAGATTGTGAGGGAAAACCCCATCCGCGCGCCCGCCAAGGGATTTTGCTCTTCAATGAAGGCAAGTATTTCGAGGCTCACGAAGATTTGGAGGCGGCGTGGAAAGAAGAAAGAGGCAAGATCCGCGGCTTGTATCAGGGAATATTGGAAGCCGCGGTGACTTATCTACATATCTCGCGCCAAAATTATGATGGCGCGCTCAAAGTCCATGGGCGCAGCATGAAGTGGCTGAAAGATTGGCCCGCTCATTGCCGCGGCGTGGATGTGGCACAGTTGCGCGATGATATGGGCGCGGTCATCCGCGAAGTGGAACGACTTGGAAAGGAGCATCTGGATGAATTCGATCCCGCCCTCTTCAAACCCATCAAATACAGTTGAAACGTTGGAAGGTTTAAGGGTTGAAGGTGTTCAAGCTGTCAACAAAAAGCATGTTTTCATTTGCGACCGCTGCGGATGCGAGATGCGCGAGAAGAATTGCAAGGTTACCTGTCCCAATTGCGGGAACCGGTTTGATTGCTCGGATTTGAATATTTATTTTGATTGATTTTTTTGGACACGAATAAACGCGGAAAACACGGATTTTTTCTTTTCCGCGTACATCAGCGTTCATCCGCGTCCCATTTAAATTGGCGGCATCATGAACTCAGCTTTTCAAAACAAAATCGCCCTCGTCACCGGCTCCGGCCGTGGAATTGGAAAAGCCATTGCTATCCATTTTGCGGAGAACGGCGCGGACGTGATCGTCAATTATTTTCGCAACCGCGAACCTGCCGAAGAAACCGCGCGAGAGATCGAAAAACTTGGCCGGCGCGCATTGATCGTCAAGGCAGATGTTGGCGATATGGATGATTTAAATCGTCTGTTCGACCAAGTGGAAAAAGAATTCGGTGGGCTGGATATTCTCGTCCACAATGCCGCGTCGGGATACAACCGTCCCGCCATGGAACAAAAACCAAAAGGCTGGGAGTGGACCATGAACATCAACGCGCGCGCTTTGCTTTTTTCCGCGCAGCGCGCTGCCCCGTTGATGGAGAAACGCGGCGGCGGATACATCGTCAGCATTTCAAGCGCGGGTGCGACACGCGTCCTACCCGATTACGTTGTGGTCGGCGCGAGCAAAGCCGCGTTGGAATCTCTGACGCGATATTTGGGCGTGGAACTCGTCAGCAAAAATATTATCATCAATGCGGTATCACCGGGTGTGGTCGAGACCGAGGCGCTGGATCATTTTTCCGGGATGGAAAGCAAGGAAAATATTTTGCAGAAATTTATCGAGCAGGATCCAGCCGAAAAATTGGTCTCGCCGCAGGATGTGGCGGGCGTTGTGGCGTTTTTATGCACTCCAGCCGCTTCGATGATAATAGGGCAGACGATTGTGGTGGATGGGGGATATACGTTACCGATACCGAAGTAAAGTTTAAATCATGATGTGGGATTGTTGATATTTGCCGAGACCAAGGCGAGTAACTGGCGATTGAAATTCGACGCATCTGCGCCCAACTTGCTGAAAAATTCGCGGTCAATATTTTCAACCACGCGGACAACCTCCCCAGCTAATGCGCGTCCCTTGTCTGTGATGGCGAGCGATTTTGCCCGCGTATCGGTGGGATGAGGATTCCTGAGAATCAAACCTTTATCTTCCAAAGTACGCAAAACATTGGAAGCCATCATTACATCCATTTTCGCGTGAGAGGCCAGTTCAACCTGAGTGATCGGTTTATTATCGCTGACGAGCCATGCCAACGAAGCAAGCAGGACAAATTGCGCGTGAGTCAAATCGAACCGTCTCAACCCCGCGTTGATTTGTCTTTGCCACAGACTTGAAACCTGCCAAAGCAAGAAACCCGGACTTTCCTCCGGGCTCTCGACTTGAAATAAATCCTTGTTATCAGGCATCCATCACCTTTTCTGGCAACATTCGACCGGCAATCAGGTCAAAGTCCACTTTGGGGATTTCAAGGAATCCAAAACGAAAGAGATAGCCCCAAATCTGCTTGTCCTTGATAAAGGTCAGGGTGGGGATGAGCGGCTGGATTGGCGTTTCGACGCAATCGAAATATTCCACATCGCGGCGGTGTGGAATAAATCCACCGCCCATATCGAATGGATAGATTGTATCACCCGCAACTTTGCCAATGGCTGTAAAGGCTTGTAACTTTTCGTTGCCGCTAAACTCAATTTTTGGCGAATAGTATAGAACTCCATCCCCCACTTTCATCCGTTTAAGCGGCGCAGCTTTTCCATGGTTGGCCTGCGCGATTCCATTACGCATGCCATTTTGTACGTGATCTTTGGAAGCAACGATCACCCAATAACGAACTTCGCTCATGCCAGCTCCTTCGCCACGTGTAAAAGATTTCCCATTGTTTCGGGCAAGTCCCTGGCCGTATCCTTCCCGATTACCTGCGCGAAGAGAAAGCTCAACGGCCCCGAAATAATCACGCGATGAGTCACATGCAAACCATCCGCCTTCTCAGCCAACTCGTGGATAAATTCCATTTTCGCCAACGGAGGTTTCGTAATGTCGGCAAATCGTTTCAAAGGCTGGCAATCCATAATCATTGCTTTCGCCTCGGGGCCACCCATCGGTTTGAGTGTATAGGCTGTTCCAGCTTTAAACTCACCATCCATGCGACACCATTCAATTCCCTTATCCCACTTCGGCCAATTTTCCACATCTGCCCAAACCTTCCAAATGGATTCCTTGGAAACGTTGGTCACAATCGTATGTTCAGCAGTCCACATAAATTTTCTCCTTTTTTGATATATCCACTTATTATATATGTATATATTATATTGTCAAGAGTTTGTTTGAAATTCGGCGAATCCCTTGACACCCATAAGTCTTTCTAGTAATATATCTATATAGTAATATTACTTGAAAGGAAGTATTATGCCGCTCGAACATGCCATTCTCGCTTTTCTCGAATACCAACCCATGTCTGGCTACGATCTGAAAAAATTCTTCGACCAGTCTGTGGCGCACTTCTGGTCAGCTACACAGAGTCACATTTACAAGTCGTTGGATGGATTGGAGAAGAAAGGCTGGGCAGAGGCGAAGGTGATTCCGCAGGAGGGGAAACCAAATCGGAAGGAGTACCAGATTACAGTCGAGGGAAGAGGCGAACTGCGCCGCTGGCTGGTCACTCCCCTGCCGCTGGAACCTGTCCGTGAGGCGGCTCTCATCCAGATTTTCTTCTCGCATTTCAGTTCAAACGAGGAGATTGCCGCGCTGTTTGAAACCCGCATGAAGGAAATTCGCGAGCGATTGAAAATCCTTCGCAATGTGGCACAGGCGGCGATTGATGAAAACGCAAAACAGGTTGGCATCGAGCGAGCACGCCAACTCTGGCAGATCACGCTCGATTACGGCATTGATTATTACGAGTTCGAACTGGCCTGGCACGAAAAGACATTAAAGACGGTCCGTAACCTGCCGCCGTTGACAATGCCGCAAAGTTAGGCGGTCCACCGTTAATGGAAGGAACCTTTCTTATGAAATACAAGCGTATTGTTATCTCCCACTATGGAGACCCGGAGGTGCTTCAAGTGGTAGAGGATGAGCTTCAAGAACCTCGGCCTGGCGAGGTCCGCGTAAAAATACTTGCGGCAGGCGTTGCATGGGGAGACATCTTAAAGCGTAGTGGATTAGGCACGGGAGTGCGTCCTCCATTCACTCCGGGGTATGACATCGTTGGCAAAGTTGAAAGACTTGGCGATGATGTTTCATCAGTTAAGGTTGGGCAAATGGTGGCCGCTTTAACAGTTTTTGGCGGTTACGCCGAATATATTTGTTTACCTGCCTCAGAACTTGTGCAAGTACCTTCGGACCTAGACCCTGCCCAAGCCGTTTGTCTTGTGATGAACTATGTGGTTGCGTACCAAATGCTATATCGGGCCGCGAGTGTGAAACCTGGCGAACGCGTATTAATCCAAAGTGCGGCTGGCGGTGTCGGGACTGCG
>JAKBYW010000029.1:0-10969 GCA_021840275.1 Chloroflexota bacterium
ATTATCGACCCATTAAAAAAATAAGCCCCGAAGGTATTTGAAACCTTCGGGGCATTTTGGTTATCCCATCATTTTCTTCTTCATCGAAAACTTCAATGCAACTTTGAATACCATGCCAAGTTTTTCAGACAATGCCTTGGCTTCGGCGTTGCCTTGTCCAGACGCGGCGTCTACCTGTGCGACCAGGCCGTTCAGCGATTCCATAAACGTGTCATTGACCAGGTCCGCGTTGTCAGCCAGCATCTTTTCAACGCCTGCTTCATTGGGAGCGTCCAACAATTGCTCAACAAAAGCGACTTCGGGCGGCGCGGATGCGGTCTGCAGAATTTCCAGCATCTTCTGAAGTTTGCCCATGCGGGCGTAGTCGTTCGTTTCAGATGCCTTCTTCAACATGCTTTGCGCGATCTCCACCGCGTCCTGTGTGAACTGGTCGAGATTTTCCTGCGTCGCTTTGGCGATGTCATCCTGTTGCAGAAGTTGCTCCACAAAATCCTGCGCCTGTTTGTAGCGCGCTTCCATTTGCTTGTCGATCTCGCTTACGAGGTTGAGCAACTTCTCACGCAGGCTTTCAAGCTTTTTCTTTTCATCGCCCGCGGCCTTGTCGATCATCGAGGTCAGGTTTTGGAAGAAGGTGTAATCCATGCCGTTGCGGGCGAGGGATACGTACGCTTTGAGACGCGCCTCGCTCGGAGCCTGGATCATCATCTCGAGCAGTTTCTCGCGCGTCAGGCCTTTCCCCGCCTCTTGCAGGGACTTTGCAGCAGCTTCCATATCTTTTAGCGATTCCTGCAACTGACGGCCATACTCGGTCTCCGTCAGCAATTGTTTTTGCAGGTCGGACATCTGGCGGGCGAGTTGCTCCTGTCCGCTTTGGGACGCAGCCTGGCCGAGCCGTCCGAAGAGGGCGAAGAATTGCTCGTCGATGGAGGCTGCGTTCTGTTTAATGAGCTCCGCTCGAACGTCCGGTGAAGATGCTTGCAGGAGTCGGTCTATCAGGTTGAGTTTTTCCTGCTGGGACTTGATCATCTGCGGCGTGATGCCGTCCTTGCCGAGGATGGTTTCCATCATCGACTCGAAGGTCAGGTTGGCCATCGGCTTGAACAGGTAGGCCTTGCGTTTTTCGGAGGGTAGGCGGTTCGTGATTTGTGTGATCAATGGCCCAATGAGTTTTTCCTGCTCGTTGAGCGGCATTCCCAATTCGGGCGGAAAGTAGGTCAGCAGAAGTTCCTTGTCGGCATCGTGATAGACGATGGGCGTGGCGAGGCGGCCTTCGTATCCGCAATACTGACAGCGTGCCATATTCGAGACGCCGCCCAGCAGGCGTTGTTTTGCGCCGGGGTCGGCAGTCACATCAAAGAGTTGTTCGACGTTGGCCGGAATGATTTGTTTACAGCGAGGACAGGAGATTTGAGTTTGTGGCATGTATGATTTCCAAATTATTTAATGATGTCATTGCGAGAAGCTGCTTCACAAGCGACGAAGCAATCTCATCTTATCAGGAGATTGCTTCGTCGGGAAGAGCGCCCTCCTCGCAATGACATTTATCCAACTAATTCTTCCAACCGATCAATATAACTTTCCATCACGGCGAAGGTTTCTTCGACAGGCTTGGGCGTTGACAAATCAACGCCGGCTTTTTTGAGCACATCCAGCGGGTAGACCGACGAACCGGATTTGAGGAAGCCGAGATAATCTTCGACCGCGTTGGGCTCGCCGCGCAGGATGCGGCCTGAAAGCGCGTGCGCGCCTGATATGCCGGTGGCATATTGATAGACATAATAATCAGAGAAGAGATGGCCGAACGTTGACCAAACCATCCCGACGCGTGGCCGGTCAACTTTTACTTTAGGACCAAAGCCCTCGGTAAAGAGGTCCGCCATCAGTTCCTGCATTGAGTCAGCAGTCAGCGGTTCGCCGCGTTCGACGCGTTGGTGAGTTTCGAGTTCAAAGCGCGCCAGCGTCGGCATCTGGAAAAAGTAGCGGAAGAAATTCCCGCCGACCGCTTCCTCGATCAATGCGATCAGGAAGTTTTTATCGGTGATGGTCTTGAGCAAATGTCCGCGCATCATGGCTTGATGGAAGTTGGACGCAACTTCCGCCACGAACAGCGAATAGCTGGAATAGGTGAGCGGCTGGTTCTTCCATGTGAGATATGAGTGCATGGAATGTCCGAGTTCATGCGCCAGCGTGGACATGCTTCCGACTTCATCGGTGTAAGACATCATGATGAAGGGAAATGTGCCGGGCGCGCCGTACGAGAATGCGCCGTTCTGTTTGCCTTGATTTGGATACACATCCACCCAGCGATCTTTCAGTGCACCCTGGCGGATCGTGTCGGTATATTCCCTGCCCAGCGGCGCGAGGCTATCGCAAATTAACTCGACCGCTTCTTCAAAGGCGATCCTCGGTTTCTTTTTGGTGATGGGCGCCCACATATCGTAATAAGTAACTTCGCGCAAACCAAGCGCCTTGCGGCGCAGTTCAAAGTAGCGATGCCAGACGGGCAGTTTCTTCTTGAAAGTGTCGATCAGATTATGGAAGACCTCAACGGGCACATTATTGCTGAACAGCGATGCTTCGAGCGACGTCTTGTGTTTGCGGGCGCGCATGGAAAATACATTGCTCTTGATGGATGTGGAAAGATTGGCAGCCAGCGTGTTCTTGAATTCCAGGTGCTTGTCCATGTAACTTTCGAACGCGGTTCGGCGCAGCTTGCGGTCGGGATGTTCCATCAATGCGGTGTGGAAGTTACCTTGCGTGACTTCCACTTTTTTACTTTTGCTGGTCAACGCAGGTTTGAATTTAAAATCGGCATTGACCAGCATGCTGGAGCTGTCCGAAGCGCCGCTCAACGGGTCGGCTAACATGCCGAGGATTTCCTCCACTTCCGCCGAGCGGACGTGTTCATGCTGGCGGAAGATGTCGTCAATGCTGTGACGATACTCTGCGAGGATGCCGTTGCGGATCATCCATTCGTCTAATTTGGGCTTTCCGATTTGCAGTAATTCGGGGTTGATAAAGGAAACTGTCCCGGCGACTTGACCGTACATGCCCTGTGCCTTGCCGTACATTGCGGCGGCTTTCTGATTGGTCGTGTCCACGCTGTAAGAGAAAGCCGCGTACATAAATACTTGCTGGACGCGCTTCATCAACGCATCCACGGCTTTCAATGTGTCAATCAGAGTTTCAGGGTCTTCACCCAACTTGCCTTGAAATTTTTTTATAGCGGGCAAATCTTTTAGAACTCTCTGGACTTCAGCCTCCCATTCCTTCGGAGACTTGAAGACGCTTTCAGCATTCCACGTATATTTTTTAATTACCTTACTTCGAGGAGGAATTGAAGTTGCCATAAAAGTCCTTTCGTTATTTGATTTTACCATTCGATATGTGTAGGGGCACAGTGCCTGCCCTGAACTTGTCGAAGGGTTGCTGTGCCCTAGGCGGAGCAGGGCTCTGTCCCTACGCGTTATCTCGGAAGTGAGAAACAAATCCTCGCACCGGAATCCGGTTTCGGGCGCTGTGCAGCGACCAAAGGGAGTGTCGAAGCATCCGCCCAGATGCGTCCGCCGTGCGCCTCGACGATGGCACGCGCCAGATAGAGTCCCAGTCCAGCGCCTTTCGTCTGCTTGACGGCATTCGTCGAACGATAAAAGCGGTCGAAGATGTGTGGCAGGTCGCGCGCGTCGATGCCCGGGCCTTCGTCGCTGACACACACGATGACCTGTTCGGGCCGCGCGGTTCCGCTGATCTTGATCTCACCTTTGGATGCATACTTGAGCGCGTTCGATACAAGATTGATGAGCACCTGTTCGAGGCGGGTTTCATCGCCGACGATGACGGGAAAATTTTTCGGGAAGTCGGTGACGAGTTTATGTTTCGGAGCCTGCGCTGAAAATTTTTCGGTCACGCGGGACGCCAGAGCGGGGAACGATACATCGGCCTGATTCAAGCTGAGGCCTCCGGCTTGCAAACGCGAAGCATCCAGCAGATCATCGATCATCTTCGACAAACGATCCGCTTCTTCTTCGATGACGGCCAGGCTGTCGCTGATCACGGCGCGATCCCATTTGGCATCGTCGCGCCGCAGTGTGGACGCGTATCCTTTAATCAGCGCAACCGGTGTGCGTAATTCGTGGCTGACGATGGAAATAAAAGTCGACTTGATTTCTTCAGCGGTGCGGAAGTGGGTAATGTCGCGCACGCTGACGATGACATTGCGAAGCTTGCCGTCCTCTGATAGAAGCGGCGCATACGTCACGCCGACGGGGATGGGAGGCGGAAGCGGCCGTTCGAGATCACCTTCGACATAAAGCGTGGCGTTTGGCGTGAGCGGCCAGCCGTTTTGTTCAGCTTCGTCAAGAGTCCTGCCTTGCGGTTCTTTTTTCCAGCGGATGACTTCGCTATGATGTTTGCCGACGATTTCATTGCGTGATTGCCCCAACATTTTTTCAAAGGCGGTGTTGCATCGTTCGACGGTGTGATCGCCTTTGAGAATTAAAATGCCGTCTGCGGCGGAGTCGAGAAGCGCATCGAGACGTTGTTTCTCGTAGGAAACCTGTCCGTAAAGTTGAGCGTTATAAACTGCGACTGCGGCCTGGTCCGCAAATGATTGAAGAAGTACGCGGTCGTTGGGAGTGAAGAGATCGGGGTAGTTACGGAAAATGAAAATCACGCCGATGACTTGTCCATGCGCGGCGAGCGGCAGTCCCGTGCCGTTGAGCAGGCCGAGTGTCGCGGTGTAAGTCAGCTCTTGCAACATGCGGTTGAGTTCACGCACATCCAGTTCACGGACTTTTTCTTCGGCGAGTAGTGGTTCGAGATAACTTAAGAATGCGGGTTGAATCCTGTGGGCGGCAGCCACATGCCAAGCTTCAGGTTGTTTCAACGCGATAAGCCCGGCCTGTCCGGCCAGCATTTCGATGGAGATGCGCAAAATGCGCGCCAACAGTTTCTCAAGGTCAAGTTCCTGAGTCAGCAGGCGGGCAATTTCGAGCAGGTAATCGCGTTGGCGGACGCGGAAGTCAGGGAGCATGGAGAGATTTTATCACTGGCGTTTTTGTGAGGCTATATGAGTTCTATTAACAAATACATCTCACCGATGTAAATCAGTGAGATGTATAAGTCATTTAAATTGCGACAACCTTACCTCATTTCTTTTTCCGCAACCCCGATCACTTCTTCGAAAATCTTCAATCCTTCATCGATCTCAGGCTTTGAGATGGAAAGCGGCGGCGCGATGCGGATGACACTCTTGCCGCACGACAGCATCAGCAGGCCGTGTTCGAAAGCCAGCTCAACGACGCGGTCGGTCAATTCCTTGGCAGCTTCTTTTGTGTCGCGGTCCTTGACAAATTCCACGCCGATCATCAGACCCTTGCCGCGTACTTGCCCAATGCTCGGATGACGCGCCTGGATTTCCTCCAAAGCGTCCATCGCATACTGGCCGACTTCCGCTGCGTTCTGCATATATTCTTTTCCGATCAAGTCTATGGTCGCCAAAGACGCGGCACAGGAAATCGGATTTCCTCCGTAGGTGTTACCGTGCGTGCCAAGTTCCCAATCCATGACTGATTTGCGGGCGATGCACGCGCCGAGCGGCATGCCCGATGCGATGCCTTTGGCCGCCGTGATCATGTCCGGCTCGACGCCGAAATGTTCAATGGCCCACCATTTGCCGGTGCGCCCCATGCCGCATTGGACTTCGTCCAAAATCATGAGAATGCCGTGTCTATCGCACAACTTTCGCAACGCCGGATAAAAGTCATCTGGCGGAACAATATATCCGCCCTCGCCCTGAATCGTCTCAACCAGAATTCCAGCCACATCCTTCGGCGGAAGAATTTGATTTAATATGTCTTCTTCAATATAACGAACGACTGCTTCGCCGTAACCTTCGCCCTTGCGGCGTTCGAGTACCGGGCGGTATGGATTGGGAAATGGCGCGTGCGTCACGCCGTTCATTAGTGGATAAAACCCGCTGTGATATTTGGCCTTGCTGGCGGTGAATGTCACCGCGCCCATTGTGCGTCCGTGGAAGGCGCCGGTAAAACCGATAAAGTTCGAGCGCTTGGTGTGATAGCGCGCCAGCTTGATGGCGGTTTCCACCGCCTCCGTGCCGGAGTTGGTCATGAATGAAAGCGCGTCCTCCTCAAAGGGCGCAATCTCATTTAGTTTCTCGGCCAGTTGAATCCATTTCTCGTGATAAAAATCTGAAGAAATATGAATGAACTTCTCAGCCTGTTCCTGAATGGCTTTGACTACTTTAGGATGTGCGTATCCGGTCGATACCACTGCAATGCCGCCCATGAAATCCCAAAAGCGGTTGCCGTCCACGTCCCACACTTCTGTGCCTTTACCATGATCCATCACGAATGGATAACCGCGCGGATACGAGGGCGAAATCACTTTATGATCGCGTTCGATCAGTGCTTTGGCTTTGGGGCCGGGCAGATTTAATTTGGTCATACACTCTCCTTGTTTGCAAATTGCAGCTTCAATTGCGCCAGGGCCAGCGCACCAAGCAGGCCAGCGTCATCACCTAAGGCGGCCATTTCAATTCTTAGATCTTCAAGATAGCGTGGGTGAAAGACATGCTTTTGAAGGCTGATATGGAATGGGTCGAACAATAATGGGCCGACCTGCGAAACTCCCCCGCCAAAGATAACGATGGATGGATCGAACGTGTGTAGGAAACTTGCGACGCCGATGCCGAGATATTCACCCGCACGCTGATATGCAGACTTCGCCAGTTCGTCGCCTTGCATGGCGGCATCCGCCACCTGACGCGCCGTCAGATTCACATCACGCTTCAAGCTGGACCTCGCGCCGGATTCCATTTCACTGAGCGCGTATCTGACGATGGCTGGTCCCGACGAGAAAGATTCAAGATGGCCGTAAAACCCACAGGAACAAATCGGCCCGTCCGGGTCGATGATTACATGACCGAGCTCGGCGGCCATGCCATGAGTTCCCTGCAGAAGTCGGTCGTTGATGATGACACCACCTCCGATCCCAGTGCTGACCGTGAGGTACAGCACATCATGATGCCCTTTGCCCGCGCCAAACTTCCATTCACCAAGCCCCGCCAGATTCGCATCATTATCAAGGAATACAGGGATTTTGAAATAGTCCGAAAGTTTCGGCACAAGCGGAAAGTTGTGCCACTCTTGGATATTTGGCGTGGCCAGGATGTAGCCCGAGTGAGGGTCAAGCGGTCCTGGCGATGCGACTCCGATCACAGCAACGCTCCCGTCTTTTGGCCAAACGGATTCAATGACTTTGACAAGTCTTTCGTAGACCCCCGGTTCATTTGCCTGAGTTTTGACGCGCTGGTGGTGGATGGGCTGGGTGTTGTCTGATTCGTAAGCGGCGGCGCGCAAGTGCGTTCCGCCTATGTCTACTGCGATAATTGAACCCATGAGCGCAATTATACCGTAACCCATTTGACCAGCCTTTATTTTGCGCATCGTTTATGACGATATGGGAAATGAAAAGGTTCAAAATAAAAAGGTTCAGTTGACTCTTGTCTCAAACACTGCTAAACTCCTTCGCGTGAAAGAAACTCATCAATCCTTCTTGCAACGATTTAGGCAAGGCTTGCAGCTATCCTTGCGCTGGTTCCTGCCCGGGCTGGGCATCAAGCGTTGGATGGTAATGATTTTATTGGGGATTACCATGTTGGGCGTGGGACTTGGCATCTTCCTGCTCAACATTTATCGTACCGATACAAGCAACCCGACGGTTTTGTTTTTTCTTTCTTATGCATCCCTGCGTTTTTTGCCGCGCATGATGCGTGTCTTAATTTTCGGCTCGCTTGGAATCGGCTTTGTGGTTTATGGGATCTGGGGATTGAACCGTGCTTTGCTTCGGCCATTTCTGCGGCCAGGACGCGCGGTCGTTGACCAGATCGCGGACTATCGCCGCCGCGAACGTGGACCGCGTGTGGTGGCCATCGGCGGCGGGCATGGGCTGTCCACGCTCTTGCGCGGACTCAAAGAGCACACTCGTAATCTCACGGCGGTCGTCACTGTGGCAGACGATGGCGGTTCGTCGGGACGTTTGCGCGAGAGTCTTGGCATTCTTCCACCGGGTGATATCCGTAATTGTCTTGCGGCTCTATCCAACGATGAAGCTTTGCTGGCTCAGCTTTTTCAGTATCGTTTCAGCGGCGCGCCGGGATTGGAAGGTCACTCGTTTGGGAATCTGTTCATCTCCGCCTTGACCGAGATCACAGGCAGTTTTGAGGAGGCTGTGGCCGAGTCTGGTCGGGCGTTATCGGTGAGTGGACGCGTTTTGCCATCTACGTTGCATGATGTTCGTTTGGTGGCAGATGTCCGTTTGCCGCATTTAGTTAACGAGGTCAGGGTTCAGGGCGAAAGTAAGATCCCCGAAATGGCGGGACGAGTCCGAAGGGTCTGGTTGGAGCCGAACAACCCGCCTGCATTTCCACCGGTCCTGCAATCCATCCTGAGCGCGGAGTTGATCGTGATCGGTCCAGGCAGTTTGTACACGAGTCTTCTGCCAAATTTGCTGGTCCCCGATTTGCTGGCTGCGATTCATGCCAGCCGTGCCATCAAAGTTTTTGTTTGTAATATCGCCACTCAGGCGGGCGAGACAGACTCGTATTCCTGCTATGATCATGCGCGCGCGGTGGAGCAGCACATCGGTGAGGACTTGTTTGATGTGATATTGTGCAATGAAAATTATGAAGGCGATCCCGGCGTCAACTCGGAGTGGGTGCGTGCCGATGAAAAGACCATGACCGATACGCGCTCTTATTGCGCCGATCTAATCGATGACGAACATCCCTGGCGGCATAATTCAGTTAAGTTGTCTCAAGTGCTCATGGATTTATTTTTTGAACGAACCGGACCTTTGAGATAGAATTGAAATTGTTCTGGCAGCCAGTTAGTTGGTTCACCCGCCTTGTCTTCAAATTTCGCGGTAAGATCGTAGCGTGAGATAAATCACTACCAAAATATTTTAGGAGATACCATCATGATAAAGATTGGAATTAACGGCTTTGGCCGCATTGGACGTCAGGTACTGAAGGCGATCCGCGATTACTATCCCAACGAATTGGAGGTGGTCGCCTTCAACGACATCGGTGATATGCCGACCATGGCGCACTTGCTCAAATACGACTCGAATTATGGACGTTTCAACGGCACGGTTGAAGTCGCTGAAGACGGCTTGCACGTTGACGGTAAAAAGATCAAGGCCTTCAAGGAAACCGATCCGGCCGCGATCCCGTGGGGCAGTCTCGGCGTGGACATCGTGATCGAGTCGACCGGCTTGTTCACGATCAAGGAAGACGGCGTGAACAAGAAGGGCAAGACCGTCAAGGGCGCCGTCAATCACATCACCAAGGGCGGCGCGAAGAAAGTCATCATCTCCGCTCCGGCTGAAGGCGAAGACCTGACCATCGTGCTCAGCGTGAACGAAGACAAGTATGACCCGAAGAAACATCACGTTCTTTCGAATGCCTCCTGCACGACGAACTGCCTCGCGCCGGCGGTGAAGGTTGTACACGACAAATATAAGATCAAGCGCGGCTTCATGACGACCATCCACTCGTACACGAACGACCAGAAGATTCTCGACCTTCCGCACTCGGACTTGCGCCGCGCCCGCGCGGCCGCGATGAATATCATCCCAACTACGACCGGCGCGGCCAAAGCCCTCAAGCTGGTTATTCCTGATCTGGCTGGCAAGTTCGACGGTTATGCTCTGCGTGTCCCGACTCCCACTGTTTCCATTGTTGATTACACGGCGGAACTCGAAACCGAAACCAGTACGGATGAATTGCGTCAGGCGTTCCGCGACGCCGCCCAACTGCCGCGCTTCAAAGGCATTTTGCAGGCTGTGGACGAACCACTGGTCAGCATGGACTACAAGGGCGATCCGCATTCATCCTCTGTTGACCTGCCATTTACCTCGGTGCTTGGCAAAGAGAAGAACAACTTTATCAAAGTGGTGGCGTGGTACGACAACGAATGGGGTTACTCTGTCCGTACCGCCGACCTCGCTGCGATGGTCGCGAAATCACTCTAAATTTTAGACCTTGCGAAGGTTGCTAACCTTCGCAAGGTTTTTGTTGGAGTTACCATGAACAAGAAAACTGTAAAAGATATTGACATCAAAAACAAACACGTGCTTATGCGCGTGGATTTCAATGTGCCAATGGCCGACGGTAAAATCACCGACGACAAACGCATAAAAGCATCCTTGCCGACGATTCAATATGTACTCGATCAAGGCGCGTCGCTGATTTTGATGAGTCATTTGGGACGACCGAAAGGCGGGCCAGACCCGGAATTCAGCCTGCGCGCCGCTTCGGAAGTTTTGTCTTCGCTATTGGGCAAACCAGTTAAGATGGCGTCCGATTGCGTTGGCCCGGAAGTGGAAGCGATGGCGAAGGCCCTCAAGCCCGGCGAAGTGCTGATGTTGGAAAATACGCGCTTCCATGCTGGCGAGGAAAAGAACGATCTCGATCTCGCCAAACAAATGGCCGCGCTCGGTGATGTTTACGTCAACGACGCGTTTGGCTCGGCACATCGCGCGCATTCATCAACCGAAGGCGTGGCGCACTTTTTGCCCGCCGTTTCCGGCTTCCTGATGGAACAGGAACTTGAATATTTAGGACGCGCAGTTTCCAACCCTGAACATCCTTACATTGCAATTCTCGGCGGAGCCAAGATCAGCGATAAGATTCTTGTGGTGGAAACCTTGTTGTCCAAGTGTGACAAGCTGATTATCGGCGGCGGAATGGCGAATACATTTTTGGCGGCCAAAGGTTTCAACATGCAAGACAGCTTGGTTGAAGCTGGCTCTGTTGAGTTGGCGAAATCCATCATGTCCAAGGCTGGCGATAAATTATTTCTGCCCGTTGATGCGGTGATCGCGGACAAATTCGATGCTGAAGCCAAAACCCAGGTTGTCGATGCGGACAAAGTCCCCGCAAGTTGGC
>JAKBYW010000030.1:0-10967 GCA_021840275.1 Chloroflexota bacterium
TTTGGTAAATATTGGTCATTGTAGCGCGGCTGACTTCGATGGCGGTGACCACGCCTTTGAGACTGCCTTTGATGAGCGTGATGTCCGAGGCTTCGATGGCAACGTCTGTGCCTGTGCCGATGGCGAGACCGACGTCCGCTTGCACGAGTGCGGGCGCATCGTTGATGCCGTCGCCGACCATTGCGACAACGGTTTCAGGTTTGAAGGTTTGCAGGTTTGAACGTTCCAACTTTCCAACCTGCAAACGTTGCACTTCACTTGCTTTATCTTCGGGCAGCACTTCAGCCAGTACGCGCGTCACGCCAACCTTGCGCGCAATCGCTTCGGCGGTGCGACGGTTGTCGCCTGTGATCATCACGACTTCGATCCCCATACCTTTCAGGGCTTTGATGGCTTCAGCGGAATCTTCCTTTACTGTATCTGCCACTGCAATGATACCCGCGGCTCTGTCGTCGAGTGCGATAAACATCGGCGTCTTACCATCGTCCGCAAGTGATTTTGATTTTTCTTCGAGACTTTGCCCTGAGCCTGTCGAAGGGGAACCAAGCGCGATATTTTCGCGGTTCATTAATTTGAGATTGCCGATCAATATGCGCTTATCTTCTACTTTTGCCGAAACGCCGTGACCAGGAATAGCTTCGAAATCCTTCACTTCCGCAAGTTCCAATTTGTGTGCCTGTGCCCCTTCAACGATTGCCTGTGCCAACGGATGTTCACTGACTTTTTCAACCGACGAAGCTAATCTCAACAACTCATCATCTTTTACTATTGACTGGTCACTGAGTATTACATCTGTAAGTTCAGGCCTGCCTTTTGTAATCGTGCCCGTCTTATCCAGCACCACAATTTGAATGGCACGCGCCGTTTGAAGCGCTTCGCCAGATCGGATCAGAATTCCGTTCTCCGCGCCCTTGCCAATACCAACCATCAGGCTCATCGGTGTGGCAAGTCCAAGCGCACACGGACAAGCAATGATGAGTACAGTCACACTTGTGACGAGCGCATAAACGAGTTGCGGTTGCGGGCCGATCACGAACCAGATGACGAAGGTCCATACGGCAAGGATCATCACGACGGGAACAAAATAGCCTGAAATGGTATCTGCCAATCTTGCAATCGGCGCTTTGGAGTTCTGCGCGTCCTGCACCATCTTGACGATTTGCGCCAGTGCGGTATCTTTGCCAACTTTCGTGGCGCGGAATTTGAACGCGCCTGTTTTGTTGATCGTCGCGCCGATAACCTCATCGCCCATCTTTTTGGAAGCGGGCAATGACTCACCCGTCAGCATGGACTCGTCCACAGCGGAACTGCCTTCGATAATGACGCCGTCCACGGGGACTTTCTCGCCAGGGCGGACTTGAATCACGTCACCGACCAACACTTCTTCAACGGGCAAATCCGTTTCTTTGCCGTCACGGATGACGCGCGCGGTCTTGGCTTGCAGACCCAGTAATTTTTTGATTGCCGCGCCGGATTGTCCCTTGGCGCGTAATTCAAGCGCTTGTCCCAAAATGACCAACGCGATCACAACCGCAACGACATCATAAAAAGGTTCTGACGTGCCTTTAGGAAAAGCAGATGGAAACAGGATCGCAAAGGTCGAATACAGCCAAGCCGCGCCAGTGCCGAGTGTTATCAATGTGTTCATGTTTGCAGAACGGTGTTTGAATGCCGCCCATGCACCCGTGAAGAAATCACTGCCAGACCAGAACATGACAGGCAGAGTCAACAACGCGGTCGCGCCCCACAGGATGCGCAACGAGTCCATGCCTAAGTCGCGCAAGAACGGCATGACCTGATAATAAGCTGTTGCCATCACAGGTAAAGAGACCACAGCCGCAAACCAGAACTTGTTCATCAGGCGGCGATACTCACGCGCATGGGCTTCTTCCTGTTTGTCCGCAGGCGCATCGCTCAAAGCAGGGCGCGGCTTGTAGCCCCAGGCTTCAATTGCCGCATTCAATTGCGAGAGCGTTGTCTTTTGCGGAAGATAATTCACCGTTGCTTCCTGTGTGGCAATGTTGACGGTCGCATTCAAAACGCCCTGCGTGGACTTCAATTCGTCTTCGATAAATTTGACACACGACGCGCAACGTAAATTCTCGATTCCGATTTTGACTTTTGTCCCGCTAACTTGAAAGCCAATGGCTTTGACCGCGCCAACGAGTCGCGACACATCCACTTTCTGCGCGTCATACTGGACCTCAAGCCTGCCTGTCGTTAAATTGACTTTTACATCACTGACGCCTTCGAGCGCGCGCAGAGCAGACTCAAGGTGAGTCGAATGCTCGTTTAACGGTGGCCCGCTTAGGGGTAGTTCGATACGGGTGAGAGCCATTTGGGGGTTGAAGCCCGTCGTCGCCGAAGTCATCACGTAACGGTGCGGGTCCGCGTCAAATTGATCCACACAGGATTGGGAGCATAAATAATATGTCTGCCCCATGTGCTCGCGTTTGGCGAAAGCGCTTTGGGGTTCGATTTCCATTCCACAAACTGGATCATGTACTTTCATTGTTCACCTGTCTTGTAAGAGATACCAATAGTGTATATCCTTTTGACGAGGCGTAACAGCGATTTTCGGCCCACTTCAAGATAAGCAAAATTGCCTATTTTTCAATAGGCCATTTGCGAAGGCGCAAATATGATTTTTTATTTCAATTCCGTGCCGCAGTAGGGACAGTTCTGCCAGTCGGCTTGCACGCCCTTCCCGCAATTGGAACATGCGCTCAGAGAGGCTGGCGTGGTATTGCCGAGATTCCGGACGAGCCAGGCAACGCCCAGCACAGTCAACGCGAGGAAGCCGACAGGGATTAGCCACATGAAGGTCATCCCAAGCCAGCCGAAGGGAGAGTAACCCCAACCCATCATGCCGGGACCGCCCATCATGCCCCAGCCGCGATAGTCCCAACTGCCCATCATGTTTCCTCCAAACAAGAACAGGAGGAGGATGAACCCGATAATTCCAACGACCAACCAATTAACTTTTTTCATTTTGTATTTCCTTTTATAAAGTCTGTCCGCAATGCGGGCAGGTTTTCCAGTCATCCTGTACCGCTTGATTGCAATTGGGACAGGCACGGCTGGCGACGGCAGCAGGTTTCAAAGCATTGAAATTATTGCCTGAGATGGCATGAATCATCAATCCGATCAGTAGTAAGGGGACGATCCACATGAGAAACATGATTTACTCCTTTTTTGATGTTCCAAGCATATCAGGCGCGTTTAAAGGATTTGTAAAGATAGCACAAAGAGTAAGTGAAGGTTTCCCATCAAGATTTGGCTTACATAAATGAACAAAATGGCCCGTCCAAAAGATGGGCCATTTTGCGGAAAAGGGGAAGAAGCGGCTTAGTGATGGTGTATGTGTTCGTCGGCTTTACCGAGATACTTTTCAGGTTCCTTGTCGAAGGACTTCTTACAGCCGAGCGAGCAGAAGTAATAGGTCTGTCCTTTATATTCGGATTTGCCAGCGGCGGTTGCGGGGTCAATATCCATACCGCAGACGGGATCATGTACTGTTTTTGCCATAGGTTATCTCCTTTTGTTTGATTCAATTATCACTATAACAGACATCTCCACTGAGAGCTGTATTACTCAATTTCATATAAGCAATTTTGCTTATTATCAGATTACAAAACCTTATCACCTTATTGATGCTCATTGGTGACGGACAAATTTCTTTTATTGTGCAACTTTGATGATCAATTCGCGCAACTGCCGCCTTGATTTGGAGTCTGTTTTAACTGTCCGCTGGATTGAAGGGACTGATGTACCATGCTGGCACCAGAGGCTGACGAATAGTCTTTGCTTACAACCAGACGCGCGTCAGCCTTGGCAAAGTCAGTTCCCTGGTTTGTCTTGAGATAGATCGCCGTCTCCAGTGTCTGCTGCGGAAACCAATAGGCGTTGACATATTTGGCGGAATTAAACATCTCATCGACACTGGCATTCTGTGAGGCCATTAACTCCAGCAGACCGAGCATAGCCATGCCATGATTACAGTCGGGGAATAATGTGTAGTTGTTACAGCATGGACGATAAACGACCGCGGCCACCTCTTCCACGCGCGCTTGTTGTTCAGGCGTGAGCGAGATCAGATCCATGCTCGCATAGAGTTCGGTGATAGATTTCGTTGCGAGAGTCCACCCGCCAGTGGACGCGAAACCCTCAATCTGACCGTTGCCGTATTGAGTCATTGGCCCTTCGGTCAGGATCGAATTCCTATTGGCCAAGCCAACCGCCCAGAAAAAATTAAGCAGGAAGTGTGCGTTTTCTGCTGTTATGACGACTTGTTGATCGCTACCCTTCTTCAGGATGTCGATCTGGCTACTGTCGATCGAATTCCCATTTGCTTTCATCACATTCTGGAAGGCGTCATAATTAATGGCGCCTGCTCCAATCAATTGCGGCCCAAGATTTCCATAGGTTACAGGTAGGGCATAGCCATCTTTAGGGTTGACCTGCTCATAGAGTCGAGCCAGTTCTCTCTGCTGCTTTGCCGCGGCTGTCTCATCCTGTCCCCACTTCAGATATCCACTTCCAAGACCCAGTAGAAACGTGACGACGATTGCAATAACCATCCATGAAATTTGTCTGATGCGTTTGTTTGTCGAAATGTTTTTATCGGCAGGTTCTGCAGTTATTTCTACATTTTGTTCCGTCATGGCTTTGTCTCCGACTTGCAAAAGTTGTAGAGCGGCTTACTCTGATTTTGGTTCTTCACTCTTTACATATTTCTCGGGCTCGCGCTCGAACATTGTCTTGCACAGTTGCGAACAGAAATAATACGTTTGTCCTTTGTACAGAGTTTTGACTGTGGCATTCTGCGGATTGACCGCCGTGCCGCACACGAGATCTTTGATTATGTTTGAATCTCCTTATTTCTGTATTTCGTATCCGGCGCTCTCCCAGTCAACCATGCCGCCTTTGAGATTCCAGATATTGGTATAACCGAGCGACACAAGTTTCTCCGCTGCGATGGTGCTCATGTGACCACTGCGACAATAGAGAACAATCTTGGCATTTTTATCGGAAGGCAATTGAGAAAGGTCTTGCTCGATCTGGTCATATGGGACGGATAAATCCGTCCCTGGGATGTTTCCTGCAAAAGGAATGTGTACATTGACGAATACAAAATCCTTATTCTTCAACATGATATTCAGTTCATCAGGCGAAACATTTTTATAGGAGCCGCCAGCTACCATGATCGTTTCACCTGCCACAGGTTTGGATTGACACGCTGCAAGAACAACGGCGACCAGCAAAAATAGAATACGCGTTTTCATTGTTTACGACCTTTGCAGTATATGACCGCTCAAATAACCAAGATACGCAGGCACAAGCGGAAGCACACAGGGCGAAAGGAAGGATAGCAATCCCGCGATGACAGCGGTGAAGTATGTCGGCGCGGCGGCATAGGTGGCAAAAGAATTAATAAAGTAGCCGTTTTTGAAGGCCCAGATCGAGATCAGGCTCATCGTATTGGTCAGGAGAAGAATGCCTATGATGATAATAAATGTGCCGCTAACGATTTGAATGATTCTCTGATAACGGCTCATGCGTTTGATCCAGCCTGTGGCACGTTCCAATCCCAGTGCCATCGCGAGAAATGGAATTCCCAAACCGAGCGAATAACCTGAAGCCAGCCACATGGCCTGCCCCACTGTTTGCTGGCTCAGGCCCATTGTCAGAATTGTGCCGAGCGTCGCACCGATGCACGGACTCCAGCCTGCCGCGAAGAGAATGCCCATCAAACCAGAGTTGGCAAACGTCCCTGCTTTCCCTTGATGGTATGAGCGCGTATCCACATAAAACCATGGGATGCGAATGACTTCCAATGTCGCCAGTCCGAACATGATAACGATCACACCGCCGATGCGCGCGATGAAACTTTTGTATGTTCCGAACAACTGTCCAACCAGAGTTACCGAACCGCCCCAGCCTACGATAAATACCAGTGAGAAACCAGCCACAAACAAGAGGGCGTGCAGGAATATTCTCAAACGATCACTTCGCGAAGAAATTGTTGGTGTTGCTGTTTCAGTTGTCATAAATTACCTGCCGATTCAGGATGGTGGCATGATAAGCAACATCCCGCCATTGCATGAGCGCAGGATGGCGGGATGTTGGATAGGCAAAATGGCTTATGACGTTTATCGCTTCATAATCGGACCCTCAATTTGGTTCCGTTTCCTGTAGCAGCCACTACCTCCAGGCGGGCTCCGATCAAGTCCGCGCGCTCGCGGATTCCCAGCAATCCAAAATGTCCTTTCGGAGCGAAATCCGTGGGGCTCTTTGGCATGTCAAAACCAATGCCGTTGTCGCTCACTTCCAATTCGACTTGTTTCTCTCCAAACGAGATATGCAAGTCCGCGTTTTTGGCCTGCGAGTGACGCATGACATTGCTCAAGGCCTCCTGCGCGATGCGATATATCGCCAGTTCCACCTCGTGTGAAAGACGTTGTTCTTCGCCTGTCTTTTGAAAATCAATATTTATTGCATTATTCTGGCTGGTTTCTCGCGCCAACATTTCCAATGCAGTGACCAAGCCAAGATCTTCCAAATAAATGGGACGCAAAGCGCGCGTCATACGCCGCAGGTTTTCAATAGTCTGTTCTGACAAGGTTTCGAGTTCGCTCAATGTGCGCCGCGAAGTTTGGTCTTTCACCGATGCCTGAGCCAGTTGCACGCGTTGTTTCAAAGCGATAACGGATTGAATCGTATCATCGTGCAGTTCGCGCGCCAGACGCAAACGTTCTTCTTCTTGAGCAGAAGTGATCGCGCCGATGTAGCCGCGCAATCCTTCCTGTGCGGCCTGCACCTTACGCGACATTTCGGTTAATTCCAATTGCAAGTGTCGCACTTCGGAAATTCCGCCGACCGAATCTTTGATGGCGTCAAAATCTCCCCAGGCCAGCGCGGCGGCTTTGGTCTCCAGTTTTTGTAAAGGCTGGACAATGCGCGTTGCCACGAACCACAACGCGATTAGCGCCAGGATGAAGGCTGGCACGATCACGAGCGGAGCCATTTGCGTGAGTTGCAACGACGGGCTGACAACCATTTCCCATTCCTCCTCGGTGATCAGCGCCCAGCCAGTGGATGTGATGGGACTGTACGCGACAACATCTTCCACATTGTCTTGCTTTACGTAAGTCGTTCCACTTTCACTGCTCAAGGCCTCGGTCAGGCCTGGATGGTCAGATGAGAGATTACCAGCCGCGAGAGGCCCACTGGAAAATAATATTTGACGGGAAGAATCAAAAAGAAAAATCGTTACATGAGTACTGTCAGGATACGAAGTCGAGAGAGTCTCTCGTGCAAGAGTCTCAGGATAAAACGCGCCTGCTACGATGATGTTTCGAGAGGCGGCAAATTGCGAGACAATGACGAAGAGCCGGTTTGAGCGTGGATCAAGAAATGGGGCGGAGAAAACAGGCTTCGGGTCGGAGGAAGAGGCGAGATGAATCTTATTTTGAGTGATTACATCCCAAGGTCCAGAAGGAAGATTGCTTGTGATAAGTTGTCCATCCAGATCCAGATAAGCAAATCCGCCGTCGAAGTCAGAAGCAAGATCGCTTGTGGTTGATATGGAGGTTATGTTATTTGATAATTCAACCAGCGAGACAAGATTGCTAATGCTCGCGGCACGGTGATGCAATTCAGATGCCAGCGCAGAAGCGGCAGATCGAACAGCGCGCGCATCACGCTCCCCAACGAGGGCACGCATATCCTGTTGATGAAGCGAGACGCTCCCAAACGCGATCAGTAATAAAAGCAGTGTAAGCGGCAAGACTGTGATGGCAAGTAGTTGCACGGTGAGGCCGCGCAGAAACGGAGCACGCAGTTTCTTCATTCTTCGGAGATATTGCCTGTGCCTTGTGGAATCCAGCCAAGGGAGACGCCGCGCATGACAGCCTCGGTGCGGCTGGTGGCTTGTAACTTTGCGAAAATGTGAGCAAGATGTCCCTGAACGGTGCGATCGCTGATACTCAATTGCACGCCAATGGATTTGTTTGTATAGCCTTTCGCGGCAAGACGCAATACATCGAGCTCGCGGTCTGTGAGCGGCTCAACGGGAGTCTTCTCAGACCGCTTGAAAAGATTGGACATCAATTTTTGTGTCACGGCGGGATCGAGCGCAGACTTGCCTTCATAAACATCGCGTACTGCCTGAATTAGCTCTTCAGTTTTTGCGGTTTTAAGAACGTATCCATTTGCACCCGCCTGCAAAACAGCCATGACATAAGGTTCATCATCGTAGGCTGTCAGAATCAGCACGCCGACTTCGGGTAAATTTGAACGTACCCAGCGGGTCACTTCGATGCCGCCGGCTTTTGGCATCTGGATATCCAACACGGCGACATCAGGTTTATGTTTTTGAATGAGGGATTGGGCCTCTTCACCATCCCCCGCTTCGGCAATGACTTGAATATCTTTTGCGCTTTCGAGCAGTTGACGAATCCCCGCGCGGACGATGTGGTGGTCGTCCGCTAAAAGGACTTTGACCTTCGCTTTAGCTTTTACCAAAGGATTCCTCCATATAGGGAAATGCAAACCAGACGATGCCAATTCCAGCCAAAAGCCCAGTGATGAGGCGCATGAGAGAATTGAATGAACCGAGCGCATCACCTGCGTAGAAGGTCGCAGGCAGGGAATTGTTCGTCAATATCGCCAGCCATTGATTTGTATAACGAAAACCCTGTCCGATACCAGCGAAGTCACTGATCATGTGTGTGCCGCCATCCAGGGCAATTGGGAGCAAAAATAAAGCGAAACCCCACCACGGCAATGGTTTGATCCTACGGCGCAACGGCAGCCATACCAATGCAAACAGCCATATGCTTGTATAGAACGAAACCATGCGGTCGGACCAGGCGAGCTTCCAGCCCATCTGAGAGTTGCCAATGAATTGCCGCAGGATAAGCGGATTGAATGTGTTTTGCCATGCAGATTGGATCACTGGCAGGGAGTACATAGTCTTTGAACCAAAGAAGAAAAAGGATCGTTCTGGCAGTTGATGACAAAAGTAAGAATAGATGAAATATATGACCCTGCCTGCTCCATCCCAGCCAATGTGCATGAAGATGGGCGCCAGCCATGGCAGCCAAACCCAAAGGCCATAAACAATAACGAAAAATTCAAACCAGTGAGACGTTGTCTTTTCTTCAGGAGAAATATGCGCTGCTGAACGATTGATCATGGTGATATTGGTCATGTCTTTATGATACTCTGTTATCCTGAGAATTTCATTTGAAGCGCCTGTTCAATGGATGATTGAATTATTGGGTTGACGCGTTGTGGTGGCGAACTTGCCAGTGACAACCAGGTTTGTCCCTCATAGCCATGCAGGATTAGTGTAACCGGTCCATCTGCCTTTCCATAGACCAATAGAACCACCATCTGGCAATCGCATTCACTTGTCCCATGATGTGGGCAGGGGCAATCCTCTAGCGCGTGACGCGCGTTATGAAGATCAAAAGTCTGCATGACGCGCAATCCATTCTGCGTCAGGTTTTGACTTGTCCATTGCAGAGCCTCGTTACAGGAACAATTCAGGGTAAGAAATGGGGAGAGATTATTCATAAAGCGCCTCGGCTTGGATGATGATATTTTAGGGATTCCTTCAATAAATATTCAGGGCTACTTTACTTATTAATATGTAAGCAAAATTGCCTATTGCCTTCAACCGCCATCTGGCGCAAGATGTGTGTACCTTTAGAGATTAAGATGGGAAAAGAAGGTCTTCATGTCCAGCACGAACAAAAATCTAATGAGTCGCCGCGATTTCATCAAAGCTGTTACAGCAGGAATCAGCGGTCTGATCGGGGTTTTGGTCGGGATCCCTTCGGTGGCTCTGCTTTCGCCCGCGACTCAGGCTCGAACGGAGGATGACGCGGTGATTTCGCTGGGTCCGCTTGAAAATTATCCGATTGGAGTCCCGACACGATTTGACTTCACGTGTACCAAAGTCAATGGCTGGGAGCGAGCCACGACCAATTACGGTTTGCATATTGTGCAAAAGAGTAAAAGTGAAGTGAGGGTCTTTTCTGATATTTGCGCGCATTTGGGCTGCCGGACAACCTGGCATCCGGAAATCGAAAATTTCATTTGCCCATGTCACGACGGTCATTTTGATACATTGGGGTATATTGTAAGCGGCCCACCGCCGCGTCCGCCGGATGAATTTGCCACCAAAATCGAAAACGGAAATTTGTTCGTCACGCTTCCGCCCTTCAAACGAACTGGTTAAAAGGAGCTTTCATGAATAAACGTCACACCTGGATTATGTTGCTTTGCTGTTTGCTTCCTAATTTGGGTTGTCCGCGATTTTCTTCTTCAAAATTCCTGTGAACACGGCCGTCTATTTTGTCCTACTTTTACTGTGCCCGCCTGCACATTTTTTCATGATGGGTAAAATGGGACATAGTCACGCCAACAAGCGAGACAATGAGTCGGTTATGAAAAGCCGAATATGAACAACTATACCCCTTGGTAACAGGGGGCATAGTTGTTTGAGTCATTGGTACCTTGGAATCTCCCATATATGGGCATTACCAACCTGGCTGACACCAAATATTGTGTTCCTTTGCGATTACATCGCCAAAGCGATGTTAGGCGCGGCTTGGGCAGTGGCGGGGAACATGTTATTTCCTTTCTTTGAGTTTACCATGTCCAAAAGTTCATAACAGGTTCTAAGAAACATCCGTGGTTGTACTTAGCCCTGCCCCACTCTTTCGGTCAGTCAGGCGATTACCGCTCAATATAGCAGTCGGATACCTGACCTGTCTTCTGACCGTTCTGCTCACCCATCAGGTGCCCGTCCCCTTGATCTGCACTAGGGACATATCCTTGCCCCCGGTTTTTTCTCAGACCTTGACGTTTCCATTAATCGACAGCCCGACTTTTGATACTATACACTGATAACGGCGAATGTAATCCGATCTGGTTGATTATTGGCTAGCACATCG
>JAKBYW010000031.1:0-10692 GCA_021840275.1 Chloroflexota bacterium
CGGAGACCGCTTCAAAGGTCGAGCAGATCCGCAAAAAACTGGGCGAGATCAAATCGTCGGCGTGGCTGGAAGTCGATGGCGGAATCACGTCCGAGACTTTGCATGTCATGAAGAACGCCGGAGCAGATGCGTTCGTGGCGGCCAGCGCCATCTTCAAATATCCGCAGGGCATCACGGCGGGGATCAAGGCCTTGCGAGAGGCCGCGAATTAGCCGCAAAGCACAAAGACGCCAAAAACATCCCCTTGCCCCTTCTTCTTGAGAAGATGCTTTTTCTCAGATAAATGACAAAGAAGTAAAAAATCTCATGACCCAAGACGATCCTCGCGATAAATTTAGAAGACTATTGAACTCGGAAGACGAGACGCGCGCCGAGCCTCCCTCTCAGCCCGCGCGCAGCGCCATGCCGACGCCTCTCGAGCGTCCGGCGCTGGACAAGGACAACATGCCCCTGCCGCGCCGCGTGGATGAGATCGACACGGATGGCACGCGCGTCACGCCTGCCGCGTACGAGACGAGCACCAGTCGTCGAAACGGAACCCCGCCTCCTGTCCCGCCCCGAAGCGGCATACCGAGATTCAATTTCCGCAACTGGGGATGTCTTATCCGCGGGCTGATCGTGGTTGTCTTTGTTCTTGTCATCGTTGGGCTTTGTCTTGGTTCGCTGGCAGTCTATGAATATTATTCCATTGCCAGCTCCCTTCCAAGCGTCAGCGATTTGCAGCAACGCGCTTCGCAGTTTGAAACCACGCGCATCCTTGATCGCAGCGGGGACCTGCTTTATGAAATTGTCGACCCGAATGCAGGCCGCCGCACGTATGTAACGCTCGATAAAATTTCACCGGCGTTGGTTGCTGCCACGATTGCCACTGAAGACAAGGATTTTTATAGCCATCCCGGTTATGATGTTTGGGCCATCATTCGCGCCCTCTGGCAGAACTACACCACCAAACAGACCGTCTCGGGTGCTTCAACAATTACGCAGCAACTGGCGCGCGCCATTTTGCTTTCACCCGATGAACGCAATCAACAAACATATTTTCGGAAAGCGCGCGAGATCATTCTCGCAGCTGAGATCACACGGCGTTATTCCAAGGATGAGATCCTCGAACTTTACCTCAACGAAATTTATTACGGCAATCTTTCCTACGGGATCGAAGCCGCCTCGGAAACATATTTTAAAACGACTGCCGATAAGCTGACTCTGGCGCAGGCCTCGTTTCTGGCTGGACTTCCGCAGGCTCCCGCTATTTATGATATTTACACCAACCGCGAGATCACGCTTGCCCGCCAGCAACAGGTGCTGACGTTGATGCTGCAGGCCAGCATTGAACAAAATTGTATTCATGTCAGTAACAGCCCTTCACCGGTTTGCGTCGACCCGGCAGCTGCGTCGACTGCGGCGACAGAAGTGACCGATTACACTTTCCAGCCGCCAGTTATCGATATGCGCTATCCGCACTGGGTCAATTATGTGCGTGCTCAACTGGAAAGCAATTACGACGCGCAGACCATTTATCGTTCGGGGTTCACTATCTACACCACGCTCGATCCGAACTTGCAGGACGCGGCCCAGCAACTGGTCACGAATCAAGTCGCGACCATGGTGAATAATCATGCCACTGATGGTGCGTTGGTGGCCATCCGCCCATCGACGGGCGAGATTCTCGCCATGGTCGGCTCGGCGGATTTTAATAATACCGCCATTTCGGGCCAGGTCAATATGGCGGTCAGCCAGACGCGCCAGCCTGGATCATCCATCAAGCCGATCAATTATGTGGCGGCTTTTGAAAAAGGCTGGACGCCTGCCACCCTGATCTGGGATGTGCCATCCAAGTTCCCGCCGTCGGGTGATCCAAATGATACGCGCCCTCCATATATACCAGTCAATTACGATGGGAAATTTCACGGTCCTGTCACAGTCCGCACAGCGTTGTCAAACTCATTTAACATTCCAGCAGTCAAGACTTTGCAGTTCGTTGGTGTTTATGGTGATCATGGCATGATTGCCATGGCAAAACGCCTGGGGATCACATCGCTCACTCGCGATGATTATGGTTTGTCTCTCACGCTCGGCGGCGGCGACGTCAGTGTGCTGCAGATGGTCGGCGCATTTTCCGTGTTTGCAAATGGAGGTGTAAAAGTCCCTCCAGTTTCCATTCTCAAGATCGTTGACTTTCAAGGCAAGGTCGTTTACGAATACAAGCCCCCGCAGGGCGAACAGGTTATCAGCCCTGAACACGCTTATCTGATCACATCCATCATCTCGGACAATCAGGCCCGCGCTCCGATGTTCGGAACGAACTCTGTTTTGAATCTGCCGTTCCCCGTAGCGGCCAAGACCGGCACGACCAACGACTTTCGCGATAACTGGACACTTGGTTACACCCCGGACCTTGTGGCGGGTGTGTGGGTTGGGAACGCGGATTACACCCCGATGGTCAACACAACCGGCTTGAGTGGTGCGGCGCCCATTTGGTCGCAGTTTATGCAGGCTGCCGTCCCGTATGAGACGCAGGGACGCGTCACTCAGTTCACTCGTCCCGCGGGAATCGTAGATAAGATTATCTGCTCTTTGTCCGGCACGGAGCCGTCACAATGGTGCACAGGCGGTCAGCGCAACGAAGTCTTTGCGTCCGATCAATTGCCCCTGCCCCCCGGCCAGGACTTGCGTCGTATCATTGCGCTTGATACGTGGACAGGCTTCCAGGCATCTCCTGATTGCAGCGACTTCAAGGATGTTGAGACTGTTATCAATGTTACTGACCCATTTGCCAAAGATTGGTTCGGGACAAAAGATGGCCGCAATTGGCTGGATGCTCATGATTTCCCTTCGCCGCCGATCTATGCGCCTGACCGACAGTGTACCAAGAACAGTCCGCGTCCAATCATTGAACTCAGCGTCAATGAAGGCGATGTGATTTCTCAAACCACACTGGCGATCAAAGGCACTGCTGACGCAACCGGCGATTTTAAATCGTGGCGTTTGGAATTCGGATTAGGCGACAATCCCGGCAACTGGACAACTCTTGCGCAAGGCGACCAGCCGGTCAAGAACGACTTGCTATTTAATTGGGATATGTCGAACTTGCCCAATGGCGTAATCACACTGCATTTATATTTGACTGGGACGAATGGCTACGCTGAGCGCTTCGTCCACTTCACGCTTCAAGTCCCGACCCCGACTCCGCCGCCGACAAATACGCCTTTCCCAACGCCGACAAATACTCCGGTCATCATCATCCCGACGGATACGCCGACCGATACACCTGTCCCAACTGTGACATCGACAGATATACCGCCAACACCATAGGAACAAATCATGCGTCTTGAAGATCTGAACTGGATGGATGTAGAAAAATATCTACAACAAGATGACAGATTGATTTTTGTTGTCGGTGCAACTGAGCAACATGCTTATCTCAGCCTGCTGACGGATGTCAAGATTCCGCTGGCGTTGGCGGACTCCGCTTCACAGGCGACGGGTGTGCTGGTCGCGCCGCCGTTGAATTTCGGCTCATCGCCTTATTTTCTTGCCTATCCTGGCACACTCAGTTTGCGCGTTAGCACGTTGATGGCGGTGATGGACGATCTTGTCCGCTCGGCGTATGGACATGGTTTCCGCCGGATTCTCATCATCAATGGACATGGCGGTAATTCGCCCGCGCGGCACCACCTCCACGAAGTCAATAACGATCTGCCTGGTCTCAAATTGAACTGGTACGACTGGTGGCTTTCGCATTCTGTTGAGGCTGTGGCGATCAAGCATCAGATCAAGCTAACTCACGCCAACTGGCTGGAGGCTTTCCCGTTCACTGTCGTGGGGGAAATGCCCGAAGAAAACAAGACCCCGCCCAAAGTCCCGGCCGCGATCCTGGACGCCAAAACGGCACGCGAAGTCTACGGCGACGGCTCATTCGGCGGTCCATACCGCGTCAGCGATGATGTCATGCACGAGTTGTTTGCCGCCGCGTTGGAAGATATTTTGCAATTGTTAAAGTTTGATTAGCCCGGCTCTTGACGCAAACCTCTCCAGCGCGTATAATTCGGTTCGTTGGATGTAAAACTGAGCGAAATACAGCAAGCGCTTGAGGAGAAAAGCCTCGAAGCGCTTGCCTTTGTTTGTCTCTTGTACAAGCCGACTACACGCTATACGAGAACAATGCTCAACAACTCTATCCGTTCAGGACTAGGAGAGAAGCAGTGGAAACTAAAGGACTGACCGCACTCCGTATCAGCCTGGCATCGCCGCAAACGATCATGTCCTGGTCGTACGGCGAAGTGCTTAAACCAGAAACAATTAACTATCGCCGCTTACGACCAGAGAAAGACGGGTTATTCTGTGAGGCCATTTTTGGCCCAACCCGCGACTGGCAGTGTTATTGCGGCAAATATAAAAACCCCCGTTACAAAGGCATCATCTGTGACAAATGCGGCGTGGAAGTAACGCGCGCCGCTGTCCGCCGCGAGCGCATGGGACACATCACGCTGGCCACGCCCGTTGCGCACATCTGGTACACGCGACGCATCCCCTCACAGTTGGGTATGCTGTTGGATATTTCGCGTCGTAACCTGGACCGCGTGCTTTACTTCGCTCAATATATCGTTACTTACGTGGATGAGGAAGCCCGAAAGAAAGCCCTTCAGCGTCTTGAAGATGAAATTTCCGTCTCTGAGCGTGAGCAGGCCGCGGGCGTCAATGCCAAGATCGCCGAGATCAAGACCAAACGCGATCACAAATTGGCCGAGATCAAACAACGACAGGCAGCCCTCGAACAGGGCTACGACGAGAAGATCGCGGAACAGCTTGACCCGGTTATCAAAGAAGGCCAGAAGCTCGAAAAGACCCTGCAGGATCAGATGGGCGAGGCCGCCAAAAAGGTCGTCGTCTTTGAACTGACTGGCGAGAAGATTTTGGATGCCGGTGACAAGGTCGCCAGCAAGCACATCAGCCAGGTGCAAAAGATCGTTCAGAAGAAACTGGAAGCGCTTGAGAACGAACTTAAAGACAGGCGTTACAAGGAACTTGAAGATCTCAAGATGCAGGCTGGAAAGATCAAGGCCGAGGCTGACATGCAGATGGAAGCCCAGCGCTCCCAACTGGAAGATCAGACCTCTGTTTCAGCCGGACAGTCCTCGCGCCAGCGCGATGAACTGATGGAACTGCGTCCATTTACTTTTATTAGCGAAATCCGCTATCGAGAACTCAAGCAACGTTGGGGACAAGTCTTCCGCGCCGATATGGGCGCCGAAGCCTTCTATGATGTTCTCGAACGTCTTGACCTTGACAAACTCTCTGAAGAATTGTGGCACGAAGTCCGTTCCACCAAGTCGAAGCAGAAACGCAAGAAGGCCACTACCCGCTTGAAGGTCGTGGAATCATTCCGCCGTTCCGGCAACCGCCCGGAGTGGATGATCCTGACCGTGCTGCCGGTTATCCCGCCCGATCTGCGTCCGATGGTCCAATTGGATGGCGGCCGCTTTGCCACATCTGACTTGAATGATCTGTATCGCCGCGTGATCAACCGCAACAATCGCTTGAAGAGACTGCTCGAACTTGGCGCGCCGGATGTCATCATCCGCAACGAGAAGCGCATGTTACAGGAAGCCGTCGACAGCCTGATAGACAATTCACAGCGCGGCAAGGCGCTCAGCCGCCGCGGCCGACGCGAACTAAAATCCCTGAGCGACATGCTCAAAGGCAAGAAAGGCCGCTTCCGCCGCAACCTGCTCGGTAAGCGCGTGGATTATTCCGGCCGCTCTGTGATCGTGGTCGGCCCGCAGCTTAAACTTTATCAATGCGGCCTGCCGAAGACCATGGCGTTGGAACTCTATCGCCCGTTCGTGATCGCGCGCCTTGTCCAAAACGGATACGCCGCGAACGTCAAGGGTGCGCGCCGCTTAATTGAACGCAACCGCCCAGAGGTCTGGGAAGCGCTCGAGGATGTCATCAAGGATCGTCCCGTGCTTCTCAACCGTGCGCCAACTCTGCACCGCCTCGGCATCCAGGCCTTTGAACCGATCCTGATCGAAGGCTCGGCCATTCAATTGCATCCGCTTGTCACCACCGCCTTCAACGCGGACTTCGATGGCGATCAGATGGCCGTACACGTTCCGCTTTCTCAGAAGGCCGTGGCCGAAGCGCGCACCCTGATGCTGGCTTCAAAAAACCTGCTCAAGCCCGCCGACGGTGAACCAATCATTTCGCCATCCAAGGATATGGTACTGGGTGTGTATTACCTGACCATGGACCAGAAAGCTGCCCGCAAGGGCGAAGGACGCGCCTTCGCAGATTTTGACGAGGTGGAACTCGCTTATCAACTCGAACAAGTGGCAATTCATACCCGCATTAAACTTTTGGCAACCACCTGGTACAACGACAAAGGCGACCGCTTAAGCCAGACCGAAACGCGTCTCATCGACACGACGGTCGGGCGCGTGATCTTCAACCGCATCCTGCCTCCCGAAGTTCAGTTCACTAACGAAAAACTGGACAAAGGCGGCGTGAAAGATTTGATCGCCGAAGTCTACGAATTATGCGGACCGGAAAAGACCACCGATGTCGCAGACAAGGTTAAATCATTAGGCTTCGAGTACGCCATGAGGTCCGGTACGACGCTGGCTGTGGCAGATATTTCCATTCCGCCGGAGCGTAAGGAAATCCTGACGGGCGCACAGACGCTGGTGGAAGTTGTCGAACGTGACTTCCGACGCGGTCTGCTGACCGAACAGGAACAGAACGAACGCGTGATCGAGATCTGGCAAAAAGCTACGGAAGATGTGTCCAACGCGGTTAGAGTTCACATGGATCCGGATGGCAATCTTTCGACCATGGCTATCTCGGGCGCGACCAAAGGCGGCTTTTCCACGATTTCCCAGCTGGCCGGTATGCGCGGTTTGATGGCTGACCCGGCCGGGCGCATCATTCCGCTCCCGATCCGTTCCAACTTCCGTCAAGGCCTGACCGCTCTTGAATATTTCATCTCAACCCACGGTGCGCGCAAAGGTTTGGCTGATACCGCGCTTCGTACCGCAGATGCCGGTTACCTGACCCGCCGTCTTGTGGATATCGCGCAGGACATCATCATCAACGAGCTGGATTGCGAAACCAAGGAAGGCGTCATGATCCGCCGCGCGGACGATGTCGCCGGGCAATCCATGTCCAACCGTTTGTATAGCCGCCTGCTGGCTCAGCGCGTGATCGACCCGCAGACCGGTGAAGTCATTGCTGAACGCGATGATGTGATCGACCACATCCTGGCTCGCAAGATTTCCGCATCTGGAATTGCAGAAGTCAAGGTCCGCTCGCCCATGGCCTGCGAACTCCAACACGGCATTTGCGCCAAATGCTATGGCCTCGACCTTGGCCGCGGCGATATGGTTGACCTCGGTGCAGCGGTTGGGATCGTGGCCGCCCAGTCCATCGGCGAGCCTGGCACACAGCTCACACTTCGTACCTTCCATACAGGCGGTGTGGCCTCTGCCGGAAGTTCCGACATCACCACCGGTCTGCCGCGCGTGGAGGAACTCTTCGAAGCGCGCAAACAACCGAAGGGCGAAGCCGTTGTCGCCGAGATCGATGGCGTGGTGCGCATCGTTCAGTCGGATAAATATGCCGATCTGCGCGAAGTCAGGATCGAACATGCTGAAATGGTTCACGACGAATACAGCGTGCCTGAAGACTGGAAATACATGGTCAAGGATGAAGCCGTCGTTACCCCCGGCGAAGTTCTGGCCAGCAAGGAAAAAGCGACCATCACTGCCCAGCAGGGTGGGAAAGTCGCCGTTGAGAAAAAACAGCATAAGGTCGTCGTCTCGTACGAACAGCATGAAGAAAAGTCCTACGATATTCCCTCGACTTCCCGCCTGTTGGTAAAAGATGGAGATCACGTCGAAGCCGGACGCCCGTTGACCGAAGGTTCCCTCAACCCGCACCGCGTGCTCCGCATTCAGGGACGCGAAGCTGCTCAGATGTATTTGATGAGCGAGGTTCAAAAAGTATATCGTTCGCAAGGCCAGAATATTCATGACAAACACTTTGAGGTCATCATTCGCAAGATGATGAGCAAAGTCTCTGTCAGCCGACCGGGCGACAGCAGGCGCCTGCCAGGTGACACGGTGGATCGTCAGGAGATCCGCAAGGCCAACGAAATTCTTTTGGCCGAAGGAAAAGCGCCGGCCAAGTTCATCGAATCTTTGCTCGGCGTGACCAAGGCCTCCCTCAGCACGGACTCGTGGCTCTCGGCCTCCTCCTTCCAACACACCATCAAGGTGCTGGCGGGTGCGGCCATTGGCTCGACCTCCGATCCGTTGTACGGCTTGAAAGAGAACGTCATCATCGGCAAGCTCATCCCCGCCGGAACCGGCTTCACTCTTGGCCGCTTCAAGGCCGGGCCGAGCGACGGTTCAGCTTCGCAGTGGACCGAAGTCGGCGACGGTTCAGCCGCCGTCTGATCAGAAACAATGGAGACGCTCGCAAGGGCGTCTCTGCTTTTATATGTTTGCTGCGCATAAAATCGATATAGGACGCGGATTAACACGGATGCACGCTGATTATTAAATTCTCCGAGTTTTCTGCCCCTGGCTGAGCCGAACAGGCAACACCCAACCCCTTGACTTAGAGCGTACTCGAAGATTTATACTTATGGACATGGAAACCCTTACTATTCAAGAAGCATCATCATTAACAGGATTGAGCGCGCATACCCTGCGTTATTATGAACGCGTCGGGCTGCTTGAACCGGTCACTCGCAACGCTGGCGGTCATCGCCGATATATACAAGCGGATCTTGAGAAGATTAAGTTCCTGAACTGCCTGCGGGCCACCGGCATGCCCATTCGCCGCATACAGGAGTTCGCTTCCCTTGTCCCACAGGGGCGAGCTACACTGGATGCCAAACTCGACTTACTCGAGTCACACAAGCGCGACCTACAAACGCATATTCAAGAACTAGAGCACATGCTCATTGTGATTGATAAGAAGATCCAACAGTTCCGCCAAGCCACATAATTCCATGATGCAACTCTGGTTTCTTTCCATAACTCTAACAAAGGAGAAGTTTCGACATGCAATTACTGGTAACAGGAGCTACCGGGCGCGTTGGCAGTCGTCTGGTACCGCGTTTATTACAACGAGGCAACGCCGTCCGCATTTTGACACGTAACAAAGAACAGGCCGAACCTTTCCGAGAGCGCGGAGCAGAAATGGCGGTCGGCGATCTGCTCCAGCCTGATACATTGAAACAGGCTGTCGCTGGAGTAGACGCAGTAATTCATCTGGCCGCGTTCTTCCGCGGGGCCACTCCCGCACAGGCACAGGCAGTCAACTATGACGGCTCACTTGCATTGGCACGAGCGGCAAAGTTCGCAAACGTTCCAGAATTTATTTACATTAGCACAAATCTGGTCTATGGAGCCGGGCGTGGGCGGCCAGCCCGAGAGGAAGACGAACCGCAGCCGCCATCAGAACGCTCGTATCCGGTTGGCAAGTGGGCTGCTGAACAGGCACTCGCCGATCTCTACCGCGACCAGGGGACTGTCCTCTGTACCCTGCGGCTTGCATTCGTTTACGGCGAAGGCGATTCACATCTCAGAGAAGCATTGAGCTTGATGCGCACCTGGCCCCCAACAAAGCGCATTCACATGGTTCATCATGCAGATGTCGCTCAAGCAATTATGCTGACCATTGATAAGCCGGAGGCAAACGGGAAACTCTATAATGTGGCCGATGATGAGCCAGTCCCCATTTCCGAAATTCGACGGCTCAACGGTGCAACCGAGCCGCATGAGATAAGCAACCTGGCGTTAGACGATCCCTGGGAAGGAATTGTCGACACCTCACGGATCAAGAACGAACTTGGCTTTCAGCCCGTATATCCATCTCTCTCTACCGCAATAGCCAGGAATGCGCTTTGATACATAACCATGCAGCCCAATGGAGCTATTCTGGTTTATCCCAAAAATGGACCCTAAAGGTTTTGAAAACCTTTAGGGTCTTTTACTGATTACTAAAAACTGTGGGCAGAGCAACCCTTCGACAGGCTCAGGACAGGCGCTCAGCCCCTACTGTTATGTGCCTTCCTGCCAGGAATTCAGATACTTCAACTGCTCATCGCTCAACTTGTCAATCTTCACGCCCATCGCGTCGAGTTTGATGCGGGCGATCTCGGCATCAATGTCAGCCGGGACGGAATAGACTTTCTTCTCGAGCTTGTCCGCGTTCTTGAGCATGTACTCGGCGGCCAGGGCCTGGTTGGCGAAAGACATGTCCATAACGGAGGCCGGATGCCCTTCGGCAGAGGCGAGATTGATGAGACGGCCTTCACCGAGGATGTTGATCTTGCGTCCGTCCTTGGTCACGTATTGCTGAACGAACGGGCGCACGAGAGCTGGTTCGCCCTTGCTCATCTTCTCGAGCGCGGGGATGTTGATCTCAACGTTGAAGTGGCCGCTGTTGGCGACGATGGCGCCATCTTTCATGACTTCGAAGTGATGACCGTCAACCACGTTCAAGTCGCCGGTGACAGTGCAAAAGATATCGCCGATTTTGGCGGCATCCAGCATCGGGGCAACTTCGTAACCGTCCATGACAGCTTCGAGCGCCTTCAACGGATCGATCTCAGTGACGATGACGCGCGAGCCCATGCCGCGTGCGCGCGATGCAAGGCCGCGTCCGCACCACCCGTAACCGGCC
>JAKBYW010000032.1:0-9994 GCA_021840275.1 Chloroflexota bacterium
TTTGGCCGGCAGCCAACTTACAACCGCCTTTCACAAGCATATCTACAAGGAAGATTTCGTCGTTTTCCGCCTGGCGAAAAACCTGTTGTCCGGCGATGAGCAAAGGCAATTAAATGAGGCGTGGGATCGGTTTGCCAAACGGCGAAAAGGCACCTAAAGCGGCTAGACAAGCCGTTGGTGCTCACGGTTGCGTCATTCCCGCATGGCTCCACTCCAGTGGAGTGGATGGCGGGAATCCAGCTCCTTGCAGGGATCCGGATGTCCCACTGTCATTGTGATGGGGTTTTGAGGCCGCAAGTCAAAAATTAATCCGCCCCGGCAGGGCTGAAACCGCTGCACCTGCCCTCGACTTCGCATGTGAACCGGTATAAGCGGGATAGATTCGTTTATTATATTGCTGGATTAATATTGTTATCTTTATGATTTACACGAAAGGCCGACAGGTTAATGATATTCGGCCGCCATCCAGTATGCGCGCGCGTTACTCGCCATGCTGAGCAATGAGGCCGTTTTTAAAGGTGTGGTCACCGATTGGCTCCAACTGCTGGGGTAGTTGCCATTTGAATCCCGGCAATGTTTGTGAAGGTAAACGAGCCCGCGCCAAGCCACCTTAAGCCAGCGCCTGTTTTTATCCTGCCGGTAGAGGGCTAAAAAGGCTTCCGAGAGCAGATGGGTAAAGGCGGCGCCATCCTTGATGAACGCACTGCTTTTTGGATCAATCCACATCGCCTGCGCCGCGTTGGCGATCCTCTCCGCTTCCTGAAGGTAGGACTGCTGATGAGTTATCTCATAAAACAGGCAGTTGGCGCGGATCATCAGCGCCGAGTTGTAGGACCATTTCGTATGATCCACCACTCCGGAGAGGTTTACGTGATCGAAATAGAGACCGTCGGTATCTTGGAGGTGTGCATTCACCCAGTCATAGAGCTGCCGGGCCGTGTTCAGGTAGCTCTCTTTGCCGGTGATTTGATAAAGGGACAACGCTCCCACGATGGCCGGCGCATTGGAGCAGGTATTTTTGGAGGTGCGCTTCTGTTCGTGCCAGTAGATGCCGCCGCCCAGCTTGTCATCCTCGCCGCTCATCACAAATTTGAAATCCTGCTCCGCCCAGGTCAATATCGCTGGGTCATTGGTGTCGCGGTACGCTTCGATGAGCGCCAGCACCATCCATTCATTGTCATCATAATAGCGGTCGGCCGGCTTAGGTCCGGGCAGCACATCGAAGCCGGGAATGTTGTGGTAATCGGTCCAGTATGCACGGAGCCCCGTCAAATAGGACTCCAGCTCCGGCAAGTAGGTTTTAGGGTCCACATGCGCGGCCGCAGTGAGGGCGGATAACTGGACGCCGCAACCCCACATATAGGCCGGCCGATTTGGAGTGGGTTGGCCGACCGTGATTTTGTTGGCGTAGAGGTTGCGCTCCGGTATCCAAAATTCGGATTGGATGCGGCTCAAGGTCTCTTCCCCCCACCGCTGAAACCGGGATGCAGGTGAAATTCCCAGTGACGGATGTACTGCGACAAAGAAAAATACGGTAATCCAAACTATGTGGTTTATAGATCGCCTGGTCTCAGCCGCACGTGGAGCGTGTCGGCCGCAACCCGCTGTTATGCCGCCTTTTGGCTTTGAAGTCACGATGCGCCTCCCTTAGCTCAACACCGACATAAGACTTTCCCGGAACTCGTTTTCGTCTTCGTTGTTATAGAACGGCACGCCGATCAAACGATATTTCTTGTCTTCAAACGTTAGCGTTTTGCCATCAAACTCGGCCCTGATTTCTTTTAGAAACTCCTCTTTCCATCGGTCATGCTCTTTGAGATGCTTGCCTTTCGGCTCAATAAACAGTTGATAGGTCAGTAAAGCGCCATTTTTTTCACGCAAGAATAGAACAAAATCGGGTTGGAAGGCTTGACCATCGGCAAAATTGTAGATGGCGAAATGCCCTTCATTACGCAAAAGATAGATTTGCTCGTATTGCGCCTGTAGTACTTGCATTTGCCGGTATAGCATACGCACAAAGGCCTTTTCTTCGTCTGTGCCGTAAATGGTGTTGAAGGCAAACCAATCTTTGTCGGAGACAAAGTGCTCAAATTGCCCATCCCCTGCGGCGCGGGGATTATGAGCGTCGAATTTCAAGATTTTGTCCTTGAAGACTTCACGCACCCAGTTCCACCTGAAGTTGCGCGTGCCTTCGTATTCGGTGATGTTGGCGCGGATTTCGGCTTCGATTTGACTCAACAAGCCCAACATAGCGGCGAGTTTTTCAGTGCGATTGTTGTCCAACCCGTAAACATTGCCCTGAAAGGTAATTTCCAGCCCGCCAAGATAATCGTCCGATGTGATAAAGTCGCGCATGGATGAAAGATGGGGAAAATAGCGTTTGAGAGAGGCAAAGGTAAAGAACGGGTTGCGCGCAATGGCGGATTGCACAATGTTGCGCTCGATGTCCCGCGCCTTCACGTCCGCACTGTTTTCAGTTTTCATCATTATATTGTTCCCGCTACTTACGAATGCAACTGTCGTGGCGCCCTGACCAGTGGAAATAACATGAGTGTAGTTTCGCTTCTTCACGCCCAAATCAGCAATGGAGCGGGTTCGCTGGTAGTCTTTGGGCTGCCGGTCGTTGAGCCAGATAACCCCGTACTTGTAAAATTGCGTTTTCTTGAACGACGCCTTCAGCTTCAGCTCGCGGGTCACTTCGCGCTCGTCCATCATGCCCTGCTCGATGAGCGCCTGGCGGATTTCGGCGATGTAGCGCGAGTCATTGATACTGTGATAATGCAGTTCTTCCAGCACGCGCAGCTCGTGTTCCAGGTCGCCGTCGAATTTGCGGCGGAAACGGTCGTTATTTTCAGAGAGTACTAATGGGAAATACCGCGCCCCGCGCCCGATGAGTTGCGCTTCCGACATCGTGGTTGTTCCAATTCTTGCCCGGCCCGTGTCCCGCGCTTCATAACACCGGACAATATCGAACAGGTTCAGCACGTCCCAGCCCTCGTTGAGTTTCTGCACGGCGAAAATGGCGCGAATACGGTTGGTATTATCTTCCAGCGTGTTGACAAGAATTTGATAGCTCTCTTTTTCTTTGTCATCGTTCACCGACAGGCAAAAATCAGGGTGAAATTCCCGCTTCAATCGCTCCGCCAGTTGCTCGTCGCTGATACCGCGCTCGTCAAAGAATCGAAATGCACGTTGAACCAGCGGGATGTTCGACTTGCGGATGCGAGTGATTTGTTTTACCGTTAGACCGTCAATAAATTGGTGAAATTCGGTCTTGTTTTCCTGCGATTGCGCGATGGTGCGCTGGGCTTTGAACAAAATCACCGGCTTGAGATTGATGCGGTATTTCGCCGCCACTTCCTGCTTGTACTGGCTGAGAATCAGGGCTTGCAGGATGCGCTCCTGCTGGTCGAAATCCGATTGAACGATAACGACGTCTTTTGAAAAGCGGTCGTTGCGGAACTGGAGCAGGTCGTAGCGGATGATGACCTTGTTGCGGTATTTCTCCACCATCGCGGGGGTGGCGTAATCGTGCGTGGCGGTGAATTCCAAGAGCAGGTTGTCTTCATTTTGGGTAAAGATGCGCTCGACGGTGTTTTCCCAACTATCGAACATCTCGCCCTGCGCTTTGGTCTTGACGTTCATGTGGTGGGCTTCGTCGGCAATCATAACGATTTTATGCTTGCGAAAGTCTTCAAAGGTAAGGGCGTTTTCCTTCTCGGTTGTCAGATCGGAGTGGAGTTTTTGAATCGTGGTGAAGCAGATGTTGATGTCGCTGGAATTGACGCCTTCAAAGTTATCCACTGGCGAAACGCGCACGCGGCGGTTGCCGATCACAAGCTCCTGGTTGAAAAGATATTTGATGGAGGCGGGGTTGAGGAAGTTGTCTTTGGTCTTTTCGATGATGTTGGTGGAATTGACAAAGAACAGGAAATTGCGATAGCCCTGCTCATAAAGATAAAGGATCAACCCCGCCATGATGAGCGTCTTGCCGCTGCCCGTCGCCATGTTGAACAAGAAGTGCATCGGATAGGATTTGTTTGGAAAATCACTTTTGTAGCAGTGGAAAAAACGCGCAAAAGCTTCGACCTGATAAGGGCGCAGCTCGTATTTGGGGTTCAAGTTTTGCGTGACGCTGCCGGGGACTTTCTTGTCAAGAAAGCCCATGCTGGCAGCAGCGTCGAGGCGTTCATAAAGAAATGGATTTGACATGTGGTCTTGAAAATTCGTTCTGGGCAGTTAGAATATGGTCAATCCGCTTAGCGGAGGTGGATCGCCCGCAGGGGCGAGCGCATGTCACTGAGAACCTGTCTGACCGAAGTCTGACGTTATGCGTCAGATACTGATGTAGGTCAGGCGGGCTTTCTTTTATTGATGACTTCATCGAAAGATGATTTTTTGGTCGCGCAGCAAAGCAAAAGTGTCCTGATACGCTACCGCAACGTGTTTGCAGAAATTGGGGATATGTATTTTCCCGCCGATTTTTCCGTTTTTGTTCGGGCTTTCATTTCCCCACGCTTCGAGCGTGACAACAATCCCTTGATGGGCTTTGGCCTGGGCAATCACCCAGGGGTCTGCGCCTGATAGGAATTTTTGAACATGCTGTGGTTCGTAAAGGCGCACTGCCAAATCGGCAATTTCGCGGTAGGCCTCTTGCGTTGCTTCATCAGGCTGAACAAAAAGTACATCCTTGTTGTTTTTTGCCCATTGCGCCAGTTCGTCACCCGAATCCGCTAATTCATCGAAAACCAGAATAGGACTGGAAACGATTTGTTGCCTTGCCAGATGAATCAAACTTTCCCAAAATCCGGGAGCAATATCGAAGGCGTAGTACCGACGATGAGCCTCGATGTAAACGTTGGTATCCAGGCAATAGGGTGGCATTTCTCTCCCCTAAAATTCGTGGATGGCATGTTCGAGTGTCTTGGGCTTGATGTTCAGCAGCCAGGACGCATCGTTATAAAGGAGCGTCCCTTCACGCACAGCCTGGGCAATCTCACCTAAAAGCAGGCGTCCGTTGCGCGTTTGCAAGGTGCGGTAGAAGTCTCCGCCTCCGGAAGTGCGCGTTTCTTCGGCGATTTCCTGTATATCCTGCAAGGTTTGCGCATACGCCTTTTGAAAATCCGAGCGGGGGAGCAAGCCTGCTTCATGGGCGCGAATCAAAATGACCAGCGCGCTCACCCGAAATTCTTTGGCCAGGTCTTGCGCAGTCTCCTCCGTGATGCGGTGGCTGCGCCAGCGTTCCGTTAAGGCTTGCGCGGGAACCAGCAACTCCGCCGCGGCCTGATTACACAGACGTTCAACGTCAGGCATGGCCGCTTTTTCCAGCATAGTGACATCGGGGTTGGAAATGCCGCTTGTGCCTGTCCATACATGCGCCAATTCGTGAGCCAGGGTGAATATACGCCCGTTCACAGAGTCTTTAGCGTTGAGAAAAATCAACGGCGCGTGCGGGTCGGCGAGGGCAAAGCCGCGAAATTCCTGGACAGAAAACGTGCGGTGGGTATTGCTCAACACATAACCGCTTTGTAAAACAACGATTCCCGCTTGTTCAGCCCGCTGAACGAGCAGGCGTAAATGGTCGTCCCAGGATTTGACATCTTTGGCTGTAGGGTAGGGCAGATTGAGTGTGCTGCGAATGTCTTTCGCAATACGCTGAGGGGGCGTTTCGAGAGAGAAACGGCCAACAAAAGAGAAGGGGGGGATTCCTTCTTGAATGCGCCGTTCGCGCAGCCAGTCGCGCTTGCGGAAGGCATCGTTGAGGGCATCTTCCAATTCAGGGCCGAATTTTCCCCGCTTGGCTTCGGGGAGCGTGCGAAAATCGGCGATTGGCAAGGTCGTGAGGGGTGGATGGGAGAGAAAAAGATAGCCGAATGGAATCTGGAGGGCACGCGCCAGTTCCTGCGCCTGCCGAAAGGTGGGCAATTCTTCGCCCTGCTCCCACGCTTGCAAGCGCTGCGGCTTCTCTTTCAGCCCGATTTTTCGAGCTGCTTCTTCTTCGGTCAAGTTGAGACGCTTGCGCGCCCACCGAAGGATGGCGGGGTTGATTTTTGCTTGGGTCATGGCGGTCACCTGCTGCTTTCTACGTGTTGATTATAGCAAATTCCATCTCAACATACGTGAAAAGGCCACTACTTCATACCATAAAACGCCCGGTTCAATCGCTTGTCTTCTTCGCTGACCTTGAATTGGGCGTCGTCTATCTCCGAGAGATTGACGTATAACTGATTCTTGTCCAGCAGTTCCGCCAGCAGGCGTTTTTGCTTTTCAAGCCCGTTCTCACCCTTGCCCAGTTCTTCAAAATCCTTGACGGCTTCATCAGGCATTGCGGGGTTGACGTACCAGTTCAGGAACGAGCCTTCCGCCATCTCACGCCAGATTTTCAGCAGCTCTTTGCTGGTCTTAGCGGCTTGAATGCGCTCCATGAAGGCTTCGTTGTACTTCATCAGCTCGCAGGTGATGAAGTTGCCGCCGCCCTGCCAACCGACTGCTTTGGAGATGCCACCCTGCTCGCCTTTAATAACCTTCTTCAAACGCTCGACGGAAATTGTTTTGGTGTAATCCATCTGTTCAATACCGATGTACTGGCGTCCCATTTTGTGAGCGACAGCGGCAGTTGTACCTGAACCTACAAAAAAATCCAAAACCAGATCCCTTTCTCTGGATCCAAGATGTAATATCGCTTCCAGTAATCTTTCTGGTTTTGGACTGGAAAATACATTTTCAGGAAAGAGATGTTTCAATTCTTCTTTTGCTTCGTGGTTATGCCCCACCTCTTGGTATTTCCAAATGGTTGTTGGAGTTATTCCGTCCTCAACATCGACCAGAAAACTCTTTCTTTGTGGAATTTGTTTGCCATCTGTTCCAAACCATATTTCATTATTCTCATCCATCCGTTTCATTGCTTCATCGTTGAATCGGCGATATGTTCCAGGCGGTGGTGTCCAAACAACGCCATTTCGAAATCTGTAAGGTTTTCTGTTTGTGCCGCTTTTAGCATGTAAGGGAGTGGCTTTCCAAACACCTTTTGGATGGTTGTCTGGATTTGAATAAGCGGCGTCTGCCTTCTCTGAGCGTGGAAGTTTGATTAATTCCCAAGTTTCCTTGCTTTTTGCATAAACAAGGATGTGGTCGTGATTATCTGAAAAGTATGTTGCGTCATTGGCTCTTGTATATTTCTTCTCCCAAACGACATTAGCCACAAAATTCTCTCGCCCAAATATATCATCACAAAGTACTTTCAGATAATGTGCCTCATCGTCGTCAATATTAATCCAAATAGATCCGTCTTTACGGAGAAGTGCCTTAGCAACATCCAATCGATTCTTCATAAACGTTAGCCATGTCGAATGATTGAAATTATCGTTATATCCAAACGTATCATTTCCCGTGTTGTACGGCGGGTCAATGTAAATCAGTTTCACCCGCCCGCGAAACTGCCCCAACAGCGTGTGCAGGGCAAGCAGGTTGTTGCCTTTGATAATCAAGTTCTCGCGAATGACGCCGTTCTCATCGCGCTTGAAATCCGTCACCTTTTCCTCGACAACTTCCCTGTCACTGCGAGGGTCGAGTAGGCGGAGTTGTCCCGCCGGATCGATACCCGAAGCAGTCTCCCCGCCGGCGAGGGGATTGCTTCGGTCGCTGCGCTCCCTCGCAATGACATACCGTTTGAAGTTCGTCAGCACTTTCGGGTCGAGTAAACGATTGATTTCATCTTGCGCCAGCATCTCGTTAAAGAAAATCTCTTTGCGTTTTTCCTCTTCTTGCGTCTGCCCGCCTTCTAAGTAGCAATCCTTGTAGGGCCAAGCCAGCACCACTTCGCCGCGCTCGCGCAGATATTTGCCACCAATGGTCAAACCAATGCGATTACGAAAACGAGTATAGGAGTTATCCAGAAAATCCTTTTGCGAGAGGTAGTCAATGAATTTGTTGAGGTCGAAAATCCAATGCCCCTCAATCTCCGAAAAGAACACCGCTTTGATCTCTTTGTCGGAGAGGAGCAACTTCACGAGGTCGCGGTCGGTTTTCCAGGCGGCATCCTGCACGGCGGCAAGGACGATCTCGCCTTCATCGTCCACAAAGCGGGGGTCGGTTTTAAGCAAATCGGTTAGTTTGTTATTAAATGACATCTATGGCTCTTTTATCCCTTAAACCTTCGTCGAGTTAAGCAGTATAACCCTATTTTGAATTATCCATAATCCGCCACCGGATATGAAAGAGTTCACTTCTCAGGGAATGATTTGCCTGCCTGTGCGGGTCTACGCACGCCCGCCTGGGCTCGGACAGGCAGACAGGTGGCAGGATTGCCCCCCATCCCAGCCTTCCTCCACAAGGGGGGAAGGTGTCATTGCGAGCGAAGCGAAGCAATCTCATTCACCAGCCCTCTCCCAACATGGGGAAAAAGAGTTGACTGCCTGGCGGCAGACAAGTAGTGAAGACCTCCTGCTAAAATTGCCCGGAGAACTGAACTCTTTCCCGGATATCAAAAACAATTCTTTATTTTAACGACACCCCCTGCTGAACTTAGGGCGCCGCCGCAACCGCTTTTCGCCGCCGCAGCGCGCTCTTCACCGTCTCCAGCTCCTTCATTCGCAACAGCCAGGCCATTATCAGATAGACTGCGACGGCGGCCGCTGCGGAGAGAAATAAGGTGGTGGTCGCCTCGATCTTCAACCCCTTGGTCGAGTGGCTCGCCAGATGACCCATCGTGATGTTTCGAACGAAAAGGCAGGCGACGGAGGAGACCGCGGTTGCAACCAATATCTTAACCGATGAAACCAGCACTTGTCCGCTTTCAAGACCATTCAAGCGGCGCCTCAAAACCCAGAACAGAGCCACCATATTCATGATAGCTCCCAAGCTGGTCGCCAGCGCCAACCCGCCATACTCCAAGTGCAAATTTACCATGAAAATCCAGTTTAGCGGGATGAAGATGATGGTGGCGACCGTGCCGATCACAACGGGCGTGATGGAATCCTGCAGCGCATAAAAGCCGCGCGCCAGCACCGCCTGCGCTGACCAAGCGAATATCCCGATTGAATAGAAGTCCATCGCGATAACGGTCATCCGAGAATCGGCGGCGGTGAAGCGACCGTGTTGAAGAATGATCTGCACGATGGGGGTTGCCAGGATCATCATCCAAAGCGAAGACGGGATGGTCAAAAAAAGGATGGATCGGATGCCGAGGCTGGCGGTTCGGCGCAGTTCGGCCAGCTTGCCGGTCGCCGCTTGAATGGCCAGCGTGGGGAAAATGGCAACCGCCATCGCCTGCGCGAAAACTCCCAGCGGGAACTGCATGAGCCGGTTAGCGTTGACCAGTGCGGATTGGGGACCATTTCCCAGATCGGATGCGAACATACCGTTGATGATAATGCTCACTTGCGGCAGCGCCAGCCCCAAGATAACGGGCAGCATCAACTTCCATACCTTGACCACACCGGGATGCCTGAAATCGAGCGATGGGAAGAACCGCATCCCAAGCCGCCGGGTCGCCCAAAGCTGGAGCGCCAGATTTCCTACGATGGCGCCGAATAACGCCCCCCAGCAAAAGCCGGCCGGCCCGAGCCTCCTCGCCAGCAAGATACCGCCGACAATCGTGCTGAAATTATAGATAATCGGGCCTAAAGCGGGTATTAGAAAGCGCTGGCGGGCGTTTTGCGTTCCCATCAACAGACCGCCCAGGAAAAAGCAGAGCTGGGCCGGCAGCAAAATGCGGGTCAGCGGAACGGTGGCGGCGACCTTTTCGGGAGAATAACCGAAATTCACCAGCTTGATTAAGGGGCCGGTAAAAATCCAGCCCAGTATAATGAATAGACTGACGACCGCCGTCATCACGCATGCCACCGTGCTGAATATCCGCCAGGCATCCTCTTCTCGATCGGTGGAGATATATTCGGCGAAGACCGGGATGAAGGCGGAAGAGAGCGCTCCGCCGGCGATCAAGAAGAAGAGAAGATTGGGGATCATAAAGGCCGCATTGTAGACATCAGATCGG
>JAKBYW010000033.1:0-2401 GCA_021840275.1 Chloroflexota bacterium
TGGCGGCATATTCAGGTTGATTCCAACCGGCGGGAGTATTGACCGTTTGGTAGAGCTGCCCGTTTATGTACAGCTCAATCGTGGAGATTGTTCCCCCGCCGTACGCTTCAGCCTGGAGGGGGATGTATGCGTTGAGCGGCCAACCGGTGGGGGATTTCGGCGCTGAAAGCAGGACGTGTACCAAGGTGGAACCTGGGAAGACTTGAGTTTCTACAGGGGGGATTCTAGTTAGGAAGAAGACACCAATGCCTATTGATGCGAGGCAGACAGCGATAAATACCACAATTACAATGGTAATAACGCAGGATTTTTTCATCTTAACTCTTCTCCTTTATCCAATTAAGTCCAGCCCCCATAAATGATACATTACCAATTGGAATTCATCAACTTAAGTAGTTATCTCATATTTAGGTGTTTTGTAAATTTTTCTATATCATTATTGTAGCACTTCGATGATTACCAACAAAGTGGCTTTCGTCATAATTTTGATTTGTGCCCATAAAATACTCCTGGCAGGTTGTCGGAGAGTAAACATGGGGCTGTCTAGAAAAGGGAGCAAAAGCTGGGTAAAAGAAGCTGGAAACAGCAAGAGACAAAAAAACTGGCGGTCATTGGAGCGCCAGTTTTTTTGTCTCGGGCCCGCTTACACTGTTTTTGACCCGTTTTTCATCCCCTTTTGAGACAACCCCTTTGTTTTGCAACAACTCCGAATCTTTCCGGCCACTTCATTCCGGACAAGTGCTGCTTGTGGGTATCCTAAAATTTCTGGTGGATGAGCCAAGACAGGTACCAATCCTTAACTTGTAACCAATGATCTTACTCGTTGTATTCCTTCTCCTCTGTAAATTCCGCCCCGGCGGCGTCCTCTTCCACGTTGCGCCCCCGTTGCGTCATCTTCCCAAATTCCTTATAAAACTCGTGCTGAATGACCAGATCCATTATCTCGTTCGTGCCTGTCCAAATGGTAATCAGGCGGACATCGCGCAAAAGTTTTTCCACCGGGAAGATGTTGGTATAACCGATACCGCCCAACACCTGCATGGCATGATTGACCACCTCCCACGCAACTTCGGTTGAGAATTTTTTGGATTCCGAGACCAGTCGGCGAATCTTGCCTGGGTCGCCGCCCGCTTCGATGGCATGCGCAGTCGTAAAATTCAAGGCGCGCGCCGCGTCCAAAAGCGTAACGCTATCTGCAATCTTGAAACTGACGGCTTCGAACTGCCGGATTTTTTGCCCGAAGGCGCGCCGGCGGTCAGCGTAGCGCGCGGCAATCTCAATCGCGGCGCGTCCCATCCCGACCGCGCCTCCGGCGGAGGTCATCCGTTCAGGAATCATCATCTGGTTGAAGACCGCCGTCCCCTTGCCGATTCCCGCCTCCCCTCCGAGAACGTTTTCCACTGGCACCGGTACATTTTTGAAGACAATACGACCTGTCCCGCCACCGCGGGTGCCCATCAACCCGTAAACATGCGCAACCTCTATACCAAATCCCCGCTCGACCAAAAAGGCGGTCATCGCCTTTTTGGGGTCGTCAATCCCCTCGACATTCCCGTAAATCAGGAACAGGTCTGCCCCTTCCGCGCCGACGACAAAGCGTTTTTGCCCGGAAAGGTAGAAGACATTTCCTTCCCGGCGGGCGCGGGTGGTCGCGGCAAAGAAATCCGAGCCGCCGCGCGGTTCGGTCAATCCCTCAGCCACGCCGATTTCTCCGGCAATCATCGGCTTGAGATATTTTCCCTTTTGTTCTGCGGTGCCGAACTTGTCAACCGCCTCACCAACAATCGAAACCAACGAGTATAGGCAACCCAGCGATGTCCCCAGCACGCCGACTTCCTCAAGCGCGACAAGTTCGGACATCCATGGCAGCCCCGCGCCGCCGTATTGGGTAGGGAAGCGAAGCCCCAGCAGGCTGCGGCGTCCCGCTTCTTCCAGAAATTCCTTCGGATAGCGTATTTTGTCCGCGTCCATATCCAAAAGGAGTTGATGCGGCACCGATGCGAGGAAATCCTGTACCTTTGCGCGCAAAGCAAGTTCTTCGGGGGTCAACATGGCTTGAATAGACATATCTAACATCCAATTCTATGAGGCAAATTGTTCACGCAGGGCAACTTTGTCGATTTTTCCGGCGCTCGTGAGAGGAATTTCACCCACGAACTCAAACGCATCGGGAATCCAATGCTTGGCGATTTTCCCCTCCGCGATTTTTGGCTCCAGGAAAGCCCGCAATTCGTCGGCAGTTACTTTGCCTGCGGGTTTCACGATGGCGAGGGGACGCTCGCCCCATTTTTTGTCCGGGCGGGCAATGACTGCGACGATCCCTACCACCGGATGTTCCGAGAGCATGGCTTCCAACATCCCCGTAGGAATCCACTCGCCGCCGCTTTTCATCGCATCGCGC
>JAKBYW010000033.1:2411-3574 GCA_021840275.1 Chloroflexota bacterium
CGCTCTCGGTCCGCAACGTAAAGTCCGCCATTTGGATACATTACGCCCAAATCCCCGGAGCGGAACCAACCGTCAATGTACGATTCGGCGGTGAGTTCCGGTTCCTTGTAATAACCTTCGGGAAGCTACGGACTGCATACCCACACCGCGCCAAGGCTTTGACCGTCATGGGGAACTTCGCTGCCGTCTTTATCCCGCAAAGACACTTCCACCATCGGGAAAGGACGCGGCGTATTTACATTCATATGCGGTTGTATCATTTACAGACAAGCGTAAATGTAGCCGTTCGTTCCGCTTTATTTCCTGGTCCCTCCCCGGTCCACTCGGGAATAAAAGTGATGGAGCCGGTTCCTGTTCCTTTCTGCAGACAGTGAATGGACAGCGTTCCCGCATTTCCGGGTCCTGGAACGAAACTACATGTAGCCAGGGTCACAGGGACTGTGCAGCTTGTGATCTCGTGAATGGGGGCCTCTATCGGATCCATGTCGCCCAGATAAATCGGCATGGGTGTGCAGACTGGCAGTTCAATATCGTCCTCCAGTACAATATCCGACATTACGGTAAACCATCCATTTGCTTCGTGCCCGTGGGACGCGCCGCTGATATTTGTCTCATACAGACCCAACGGGCGGTCGAGATCCACACTGACGGTGCCCTGCAACTGTCCGTAGTCATCTGCTTGAGCAGAATATTCAACTTCGGTTCCATCGGGTCTGGTAATCTTCACCCTCACTTCTTCATTGGGATAAAAACCGCGCGCAGTGAAGCCCACGCTTTGACCGCGTATCACGACCGCTTGTTCAAACTGTATGGCTTTTTCTCCGGACTGACTCGGCACGACCGAAAAAGTTTTTTCCGCCGACTGCCCGCTGGTTTCATCAAGAATGTACGCTTTCAATTCAGCGGGATAATCTCCGCCGGGAAGTGTGATGGATCCGCTAACGACGTTCCCGTATGCATCTGCCTTTAGTTCATAAGTGGACAAAGGTTGGCCCTGCATCTTTAGAATTAACGTCACGGAACCGTTGGGTGTGAATCCGTCCCCGCTGATCGTTATCGATTCGTCCGGTTCCACCTGTAACGGCGTGATATAAATTGACGGGGATCCCAGGGGGGCTATTGGCGGAAGGGTGGGGACCGCCTGGGGAGGAACGGTCGTATCG
>JAKBYW010000033.1:3584-9901 GCA_021840275.1 Chloroflexota bacterium
CCTTAATATCTGCTGGTCACATCCCGCGATACCGAAAAAGGCGAATAGGATCAAAAGTTGTTGAACGATTTTCATTTTTCTGCTTTCTTTCAAGTTGCCGGATATGCAACTCAATTCCATTATAGGGAAAATCACCCTTAAAAGCAACAAGCCGCGCAATGCGCGGCTTATTATCGTCTACGGTCCATCGTCCACTGTCTGAACTTAATCCAACTTCCCCGTCACTATTACCATCTTCACCTCGCCAATCGCCTTCGTGATCTTGATATCACGTGGACAGGCTTCGGTGCAGTTATACGCCGTGTGACAGCGCGCCGTGCCATCCGTCTCGCTCAGAATATGCAGACGCTGTGAAGCGCCTTCATCGCGGCTGTCGAAGATAAAGCGATGCGCGGTCACAATCGCGGCGGGACCGTAATATTCGTTGTTCGCCCAATACGATGGGCAGGATGTAGTGCAAGCCGCGCACAAAATACACTTCGTTGATTCATCAAAGCGCGCGCGTTCTTCGGAACTTTGCAAACGTTCGCGTCCATTGGCAGGCAGCGGGCTGTCGTTGATCAAATATGGGAGCATCTTCTTGTAGTTATCGAAGAACGGTTCCATATCCACGATCAGGTCTTTTTGAACCTTCAAGCCAAGCACAGGTTCAACGGTGATGTTCGCGCCCACATCGCGCACCAAAGTTTTGCATGCCAAATGATTGCGCCTGTTGATTCGCATCGCATCCGAACCGCACACGCCATGCGCGCACGAACGACGGAACGCCAGCGAACCATCGGTCTTGCCTTTCACCAATTCAAGCACATCCAACACGCGGTCATTCTCGTCGCCTTCCACTATATAAGTTTCGTAATGACCGCGCGTGTCTTTCTCGGTATCATATCGAAATATCTTTACCGTAATTTCCATAAAAATCTCCTGTAAAGTGTCAGAGTGTCGAAAGTGTCCTGACACCTTTGACACTCTGACACTTTTGACACCTTCTTTTAATAAACTCTTGCCTTGGGTTGATGTTTGGTAATGACCACTGGTTTGTAATCAATTTCCAACCTGCCGTTCTTGTTCCATACCAATGTATGCTTGAGCCAGTTCTTATCATCGCGGTCGGGGAAATCTTCGCGTGAATGTCCGCCGCGACTCTCTTTGCGGTTCAATGCGCTCAACGCAACTACCTCAGCAATATCGAGCAGGTTGCCAAATTCCCACGCGTTCAATAATTCTGTGTTGAAAATTTTTCCTGTATCGCTCACGGTCACATCTTTGAAACGATTCTTCAACTCGCGCACTTTATCCAAAGCGGATTGCATATCTTTTTCATTTCGATAAATGCCGACGTCTGCGAACATGACCTTCTTCATCTCGTTGGACAGGTCGTATACGTTCTCTTTGCCTGACCCTTTGCGCAGCGCATCAAAATCGGGCCGTGAAGCTGATTCAGCGTTCTCGAGCAGTTTCTCAAATTCGGCAGTCTTCGCGTACTCGGCGGCGCGCAAGCCAGCATGTTTGCCGAAGACAACGAGGTCAAGCAATGAATTTGTACCGAGTCTATTGGCTCCATGTACAGAGACACACGCACATTCGCCCGCCGCGAACAGACCAGGGAACACGGTGTTCTTATCGTCAATCACAACTTCACCAAATTTATTTGTGGGAATACCGCCCATCGCGTAATGCGCTGTCGGTTGGATCGGCATCAACTGAGTCACAGGGTTAACTCCCAGATACACGCGACAGAAATCCACAATGTCGGGAATCTTTGTCAGAACCGTGTCACCAGTTATCAGCAGGGGGGAACCGTCTGGGTTTGTACGTCCATCCAATGCAGCAAATTTATTCACCGTCTCAGGACGAATATCCAATAGACAAAGTTCTTGCCGCCAATGCCGCGCCCCGAGCCGACGTATTATCCCGTCGGCATGAGTGCAATGGTCAATGAAGAGAATCCATCTGTGCGGAGGTAACCCCGCTTTCTCTCAATCCAACCGCTGAGACGACTCTTGCGGGTCGTCTCATGCGTTAATAGCACTTATAGACTTCGGAAGTCTTTCCCGTAGGCTTAGGATCTTGAAGACTCCCAAAAGACTTCCGAAGTCTGCATTACTTTGTTCTTCTGATAATTGCGTCAATCACCGTCATCTCCCCCGCTTGATTGAAAGTATGGGTTGCGAGGATTTTTCCGCCCCTCGGAAAAAACGATGTCACATTTGTTTCTTCGTATTCATTCTCACTTAAATTATCAATGCGATTGAACTTGAGCGCGTATCCGTATCGGCGGGACGAATCCTGCGAAGGGCGGATCAGCTTTCCGTCCTGCGTAAAGATGCGGCCTGCTGGTCGCGCTGAGCGCATATCCTTGATAATTGGATTAAGTGGATGCGCCGTCCATTTGTCGGCAAGCAGGCTGTCGGCATAAAAGAGATGCAACGCATCGAGGCTCGAACCGCCCTCTTCTTTGACATTCGCGAACAGCCACCATTTTTTACCGTACTCAAGCAGGGTCGCGTCCACAGCGTAAATATCCGTCATCAACGTCTTGACGAATTGCCATTGGTCGGGAAAATGCAGACAGCGATATAACTCCAGCGTGCGATTGGCCGCCGTTTCAGGCAGCATGTACATTTCGCCTTGATATTCAAAGACGAAGGGATACGAAAGATGATATGGCCGCTCCAGAACAACTTGACTTGATAAAAGACCACCATCTTCATCAAGAGTCAAACAGACAATGCGACCAAGCCCCGCAGCCAGGATTTTTTCCTCGATGAAAACATAATACCGATTATCTTTTACAACGATGAACGGATCAGCCCAATAGCGATCTTTTTCCGGGATGAACGGGCGGAGCGTTGACCCTTCAAGCGAATCGTGGCTTATATTTTTCCCCGTCATGATGACCCATTGATCAAGAAAGAAAAAGGAAAGAAGAGTCTTTTTTATCTTGCGAACGACCCTTTGAATTAAAGATGGCCGCGTCATGCTGAAGAGTCCAGTGTGCTTTCGCCGTCAGTGAGGATGTAAAAACTACGCGGGCCGCCCTCGCCTTTATCATAGATGAAATCGGTGACAAGATACCCTTTGGCAAAAGCCGTCTCGAAGAATTCGCGCGAGAAGAAGCGCCAGTCGCGGGCGAGGGCGAAGTCAGCGGATTTCAAAGTCATGAAATCGGACGGGATCTTGGCGGCGATGAGTTGCGCTTCCAGTGGGGGAAAATGTTCGGGCGGGCGCGGCAAGTTATCGGGTCCGGTTTGAGGCGTGTAATGCGGGCGAACCCCGACGCGCGCAAGATGATTCAATTTTAAAGTCGGGCGGGCGCGTTTGCCAAGTCTGCGTTCGACGCGTTTGGTATTGAGCCACCAGTCTACTTGAAAACGATCGGAGGGCAGACCGGCGTTGAGGCCGTCGCGCATGTCGCCGTATTCGGAGCGATGATAAGTGGAACAGACCGCGCCGAGGCGCGCGATGTTCAATTGCGCGTTACGGCTGAGGAGCGGATCGTAGGTCCAGGTAATGTGATCGAGTCCCTGATGCCGCACCATTTGCCATTGGGCGCGTTTGAGTGCAAAGCCGAGGCCGCTGTCGCGATGGTCGGGATGAACGCCCGCCATGTGTGAACAATGTTTGGGGCGCGGCCCGTCGGGCGTGGTTTCGAGGCCGGGAAAACCGAAGACGAAGCCGACCAATTTTTCGTCCACGAACGCGCCGAGCACCAATCCGCCGTTGTGGGCAACAGTGATCAACATGTGCGCGGGGACAACGTCGGTCTCACTGCCAGGCCAGACTGCGCTTTGCAGTGACTCGACCGCGGCCATTTCTTCGGGGGTTTCCAAAAGTCGGATGATTGGGTGAGACATCATTGTTCTCAAAAACTTTACGGCAGCCGAAACGTTCGAATGGATTCCAAAACCCTGGCGCTCGTTTCGGAAACTTTCCTTGAGGTTTTCTTCCAAAGCTCGCCATACCAGGGTGAACGCTTTAGATAATCGAGCCGGTAGGAAAAGCGCGCCGGCATCAGACCAAAGGCGTTAGGTAGATTATCAACCGGGCAGGTGCGGCTGACCGAAACATAATCGAGCCAGAAGGAAGACGCAGGATAATTTGGGATGAAGGACTCGAAGGTCACGATCAACGCGCGCAAAAAAACCGGGTGAAGCTCAAATAAAATATGGGGCCTGTGTGCGGCTTGCATGATGATCTCCATGATCTGCCGCACGGTGAAGTATTCACTCCCGCCGATCTCATAAGTTTGGTTGAGAGTATTTTCATTATTCAACGACCACAGTATCACAGACACCAGGTCTTCAACCCAAAGCGGCTGGATCACCGTCCGCTCGCCGCCGGGGACAGGAAAGAAAAAGGGTGTGATTTGCAGCAAGCGCGCCAACCCGCTGGTGAAATGATCTTCGGGGCCAAAAACAATGGCTGATCGAAAAATAGTAAACGGCACGCCCGAACGACGGATGTGCTCCTCGGCAATGCCCTTGGCTTTGAAGACCGGATAGCCCGATGAACGGCTGGCTCCGAGATGGCTGACGTAGATCATGCGCCCAACGCCCGCCTCAGCCGCGACCCGTGACAGATTCTGCGTGCCTTGCATATCTACCGCTGACAACTTCGCGTCGCGCCCCTGCGACTCTGTCCCGGCAAGATGGATGATGGTATCTACATCCTTGAGCGCCGCGAGGATGGCACGCTCGTCCAAAAAACTGACGACTGCCACTTCAACCGGCACGCCTTTTGGAAGCCGCGGTGAACGCCGCGAGGGACGGATCAAGACCCGCACCCGATGGCCTGTCTCAAATAACTGACGGATCAACGCGCGCCCGATAAATCCCGTCGCCCCGGTAACTAGTATCATGTTGCAAATTATAGCAGATGAAGAAAAGGCTGGATTTTGGAATGAACTTTGCGCGGGATGGTCTTCCACGGCACAAGCGCGGATTGTTTCAATCTGTGCTCAATTCCCGATATACAAACCATTGCCCCTTGCGCTCGTCCAGATTCTTCATGGCTCGGTCATAATAGATATCAAATATCTGCCCCGAATCAACGCGCACGCGAAAATAAAATCGTCCCACGTTCAGTGAGCCGCGGCCGGCCGCGACTTCCGCATGGGATGGGCGCATGTTACGCGCCGCGCGTCCGCGGCGGGTGAAGTCGTTTCGCGAGGAAAGCATTTCGACAATTTGATAAGTTTGGCCCTCCCAGATAAATCCATTCGGACAATCAGGTGTCTTTTCATAGACAGGAGGTGTATTAAAAGAGACTTCGATGGGCTGGTCGAGAAAGTGCAGAAATTTATCGCTCGTCATTTATCTTCGGCCAGATGGAAATGATGCAGGAAACGATGGAAGATGGGTGCGGCCAGCACGCCGACCGAAGCCAGCAGGACCACGCCTGAATATAACGCATAAAACGACGCAAAGATCTTGCCCGCGTCCGTCCGCATTGGATTGACCGGTCCCATGCCGCCGAGAATCATCGAAGCGTTCAATAACGAGTCGATCCACGACAGGCCTTCGAGATAGTGGTAGCCGGCCATCCCGATTCCGAGTGAAACAAAAAGAATGCCGGCGCCGATCAAGGCATTCAGCGCCAAACGGCGCAGAAATTTTCGGCGGCTTGCCAGCGGTTGTTTATGATGTTCGTACATTCAACCTCCGTTATTTTTTCAGCCGTATTCAAATCCTTGCGACATCGCGGGGAAGTCAATTACCAATTGGACAAACAATACGTTTGCGCCGGCAGTCCCAGTAAAAGGTTTGCAGCATAACGCCCATGTTTCTCTCTCCTTGTTTTGAATGGACGCAATTGTAGCCCAAAAAGAAATAATAAAAAGCGACCGAAAGTCCCTTGCAGTGCTTTCGGTCGCGTGAGCAGATTCCGGTTTTACGGAGCAGGTTGATAGGGCGCGGTCAGTTCACACACAGCCAGATTATCAATGAAGAATTGGGTCATCTTGGTCGCGTCGGTGTGCGTTTCGAATCCAATCGTCCCTGCCGGAAAAGGCTGAGGATCCTGGTATTCGATTTGCTTCTTGCCGGCATACCAAACCTGATGGTTCCCATTGAAGTATGCAATGGCAATGTCATACCATTGATCCTGCTTCATGCTGTCTTTTGCATCGCCGGTGTTCATGGCCAGCGGACCCACTGGCTGGTCAACAAATCGAACCATCCACGGCTTGGCTTTTGCGCTGACCACAACCACATAACGTTTGCGGGTGGTGTCATCTGGATGCGAGACTCTCCACATAAAGAACATGTCGGCGTCATTGCCGATTGCTTTCCACTTGGCATGCAACACAAAAATCGGAA
>JAKBYW010000034.1:0-9801 GCA_021840275.1 Chloroflexota bacterium
CAGTTCGGGATGGATGACCAAAGATTTCTTCGAGATCCATGCTCAAAGTCTGCGGTTGGCTTGAAATATTTTGCAAACAGAGAACATGCTGATTGCTTGTTGAGCGCGCAAGGGCGAAGATCGAGCCACCGCAATCCAGAATATGTTGTTGACCGTGAGGATGAAAAGCAGGTGAAGCCATGCGCGCGCGAAGCAACTGCGAATAACGGTCAAAGATTTTATAACACAAAGATGATGGGTCTGCCAGTTTGCGTTCAAGTTCGGCGCGCTCGAACTTCTGGCGATTGATGCTGCGGCTGCGCCCGGTCAGTTCCACGCCTGCGGGCCAGCCGCGCGAACCAAACAGGCTGTGAAAGTAAATGCCCGGCAAGCCGACGAGCGTAAGCATGATCGCTTGTGAGGAGATGAAGCGCTCGACTTGCAAATCCAAAGATTCAAATTTGGCTCCCGTTGCCTCGAGCAGACTATTTGGGTTTGACAGCGCGTCGAAATAATTGATGTTGAGTTCGTAAGGCTTTGGCATTCCACTCGCGTCATCTTTATAAGACACCAACCCACCATGAGCTTTGACCCGCTCGATCATCGTTTCGATCTCAAGCTCGGACAAAATGCCGCGAACCGGATTGATGCCAATCCCGTCATGAGACGCGAGAAAATTGAAGAAAGAAGTTTGATCGGATGGCGGCTTAAGTCCCGCCGCCCACGCGGAGAGAGTGCGGGCATCTCCTGTATAAAATGTGTGCAGCACCAGCGGCGGCAGCGCAAAGTTGTAGACCAGTTGCGCCTCATTGTGCCCATCGCCGAAGTAGGAGATATTCTCGGCGTGAGGCACATTTGTCTCGGTGATCAACATGACGTATGGAGTGACCTCATCGAGCACCGCTCGAAAAAGTTGGATGACTCGGTGAGTCTGCGGCAAGTGAATGCAGGCAGTACCGATCTCCTTCCAAAGATATGCAATCGCATCCAGCCGGATGAATTCCGCGCCGTGAGCGATGTACGACAATAATATTTCAATGATCTCAAGCAACACAGCCGGGTTGCGGTAATTGAGATCAACCTGATCTTCGCTGAATGTCGTCCACACCTGCTTGGGGCCGGAAGGTGTATCGAAGCGGGTCAAGAGCGGCAAGGCACGCGGACGGACAACTTGCGACAGGTCGGGGTTTCCTTCAATCGTGATGAAGTAATCTTGATATTTTGGATCATCGCGCAGGAAAGCCTGGAACCATTCACTGTTTACGGATACGTGATTGATAACCGCGTCGAACATCAGCCGGAAGCGGCCTCCCAGCCGTTCGACGTCCTCCCACGTTCCAAGGTCCGGATTGAGCGTGCGGTAATCGATCACCGAAAAGCCGTCATCGGACGAGGATGGAAAGAAGGGCAGGATGTGCAATCCACTGATAAGTCCAGCCAGATGCTTTTCACAAAAATCAGCCAGCGTTTGCAGATGGGAAACGTCCGGCGCTTGTAACTGGTCCCCATAAGTAATCAAAATAGAATCGCGTTCAGAGATTTGATGCGCGGTTTTATGGCGCAGTCGAGGACGATATTCGCGCAGAATGGAGCGCAGACGTTTGAAAGCATCCTCCCCGGATGCCTCACCATAAAGGGCCGTCAGACAGGAATAAATAACAGAGAGGCGTTGATCTACTCTTTGTTGAGTTTTCATTATAAATAACCTTTTGGGTGGAGTGCGCTTGTCCATCTCTTTGGTCAGAACATTTTCAACAACTTCGGTTTGCTCCCGTTTGCATAGCAAGGTCGTGACATCACCATATTGCAAGCGGGTATCTCCGCGCGGGATGATGACCTCGTCACCATGCTGTATTGAGACCAATACTGCCAGCCGCTTGGGATACGTCAAGCTTTCGAAAGAGAACAACCACAGCTATCGGGTCCGTGGCCGCGATTTTTGACTGATCCTGCTCTTGGCTGTACCCGGTGTGATCCTGACAAAATTCATGGTCGGTTGTGGGGCGGTTGGCAGACTGCCCCACAACCTATTTAACCACTCTTTACCAGTTTTGAAACAATCACGTGGGCGCACTGTTTTATTCTTATGATAAACTTTCTGTAATCATGTCGCCCTTCCTTCAATTTGCCTTCCTGCTCGCATCCATCCTGCTCGCTGCAAAGCTGGCAGGCTATCTGAGTATTCGTCTCGGCCAGCCTTCGGTGTTGGGTGAACTCATTGTTGGAATTATTCTTGGACCTTCGCTCATTAATTTACTGAACCTGCCGATTCTCGAAGGAGGTACGCTCTCTGAGATGCTTCATCTGCTCGGAGAAATGGGTGTTCTTTTGCTTATGTTCATTGCGGGCCTTGAACTACACTTCGACGATTTGCGTCGGAATACCAGCGTTTCGGCGCTGGCTGGCACGCTGGGCGTAATCGTGCCTGTTGCGTTGGGTTGGGGCGTGGGCTTACTCTTCAAACTGGGACAACAGGATGCCATCTTTCTTGGGTTGACCCTTGGCGCGACTAGTGTAAGTATCTCAGCACAAACATTGATTGAGATGAAGTCCCTGCGCTCACGTGTCGGTCTGGGCTTGTTGGGTGCGGCTGTGTTTGACGATATTCTCGTCATTCTGCTGCTTTCGTTGTTCACCGCTGTGAACGATGGCGGCGAGGGAGTAGCTAGTGTCTTATTTGTGCTGGCAAGAATGGTGCTGTTCTTTATACTGGCACTGGTTTTCGGCTTATGGATACTTCCACGTATTATCCGTTGGGTGCGTGAACTGCCTGTTAGCCAGAACGTGCTTTCGTTGGCGCTGGTCGTTATACTGGCTTACGGACTGGCCGCTGAATTGATTGGCGGCATGGCGGCCATTACCGGCGCATTCCTGGCTGGATTGATGTTTGCCCGCAGTCCCGAACGGGATAATCTGGAACCGCGTATCTCCGCATTGGCCTACGGTTTCTTTGTCCCAATTTTCTTCGTGGGCATCGGTTTATCGGTAAATATCAATAGTGTGCTGGTCGGACTTGGCCTGACTTTCGCGGTTATTTTTATTGCCATTATCGGCAAACTGCTTGGAGCGGGACTGGGCGCACGTTGGGCCGGTTTTTCATGGCTGGAGAGTTTGCAATTAGGCACTGGAATGATTTCACGTGGCGAAGTAGGATTGATTGTTGCCAGCGTGGGTATGAAGACCGGGTTGATAACGGAAGTTGTTTTTTCGGCCATTGTTGGCATGGTGGTGGTCAGCACACTGGTCACACCGCCAGCATTACGAGCATTATTTAAGAAATCGGTAGACGTTAATTCTGATCTTCTCACGAAGACGCCCAACTCAAAAGTAAAACCTCCCGTTTCCAAAAAAGTAGTAGGCAGTGCGCCTAGTAAGGAAAAGAAAAAATGAACATGATACTCTTTGTTCTGCACGACCCAGAAAAACTGCTTGACCTGCTGGCGGCCTGGCAAGAAGCTGGTGTAAGTGGCGCGACCGTGCTGTTCAGTACCGGGCTTGGAAGGATACGCCCTAGCGAAGGTTTGCGCGATGATATTCCACTCATTCCCACTCTGGAAGATTTCTATCCCGACCCCGAGCATTTGGGACGCACAATTTTTACGATAATTAGCGATGAAAGCCTGATAAAAAAAATAGTCGCAGTTACCGAAGAAATCGTCGGCAATCTGGATGAACCAAATACTGGCTTGTTGGTTGTACTGCCAACGCAACAAGTCTATGGGCTGAAAAAGCAAAAAAAATCAAGAGAGCATAAATGATGTCCAGCAATTCGATTGCTGGACATCATTTATTACCCAGTGCGCCAAAAACCATTGCCAACAGCAATCCCAATGGAGTGACCAAGGACAGGATGCCGCCCACGATCAGGGTCGTCAAGATCACACCGGGTACTGCCAGCAGAATAATTGCCGACAGGTTCCGGCGCAGTTCGGTAATGTTGAGATGAAAGGCGGCTTCAAAGACAAGCGGGGGGAGGAATAATGCCAGGATCAGTTCCGGTGTGAGTTCGAAATCCAAAGGGGAACGGAAGGTAATCATCAAGCCTACAACGACCAGGGCCACTGTATAAGGAATGCGAAAACGACGCACGGCCATAGCCATCAGCGAGGCAGTCAGAAGAAGTCCAATGATAAGGGTCTCGGTGCTAAGGAGTTGTTCCATGGAAAATGCTTTCCGATTCTGGCCTTGATGATCGACGAGGTACAAGCATAATTTGGGAGATTGCTTCGGGGAAAGCGTCCTCGCAATGACGTGAAGATTTCGCATCTAAACAAAAAATGCTGGGAATACGCAGCTCCTAGCCTTTCCAACATATCTGGGTCTCAAACAAAAAACTCATTTATTATCATGATCGAACTCAGCCACTTTTAATCGATATCCAACGCCCGGCTCGGTAAGAATATATTGGGGACGCGCCGGGTCCGGTTCGATCTTGCTCCGCAAATTGCTCATGTTCACGCGCAACAAATGTAATTCTGCTTTATAGACATCGCCCCACACTCCGCGTAATAACTGGCGATGCGTGATCACTTTCCCGGCGTGCAAAACCAAAAAACGCAGAAGATCATATTCCCTGGGGGTAAGAGATATTTCCTGTTCTTTCACGTAGACTAGGCGCCGCGCCAAATCGACTTTTAGATCATGTATCTGATATACCGGTTCTTCTGAGGGTTGTGCCGTTCTCCGCAACGCGACTCGTATGCGGGCCATTAGTTCACCAATGCTAAATGGTTTTGTCAGGTAATCATCCGCGCCGGCATCCAGGGCGGCAATTTTGTCGTTCTCATGTTCCCGCACTGACAGAATAATAATGGGCACCTGCGTCCACTCGCGCAAGCGACGGGTAACTTCGAGACCATCAATGTCGGGTAGACCAAGATCAAGAATCACAAGGTCATAATGGCTCATAGCCACTTCTTTCAAAGCATCCTCGCCGCAAACTACCTCGGCAACGGAGTGCCCATGTGCGCTCAACGATGCGCGCAAAAAATGCCGGATGGCAGGCTCGTCGTCTACAACCAAAATATTCAAACGCAAGTCGGTCATATATTTATTTTAATGGCAATGCCAACGTCACGATAGTCCCACCGCCAGAACGGTTTTCTGCGGCAATAAATCCACCATGAGCTTGAACGATCCCTTTGCTAATCGAAAGTCCCAACCCGGTTCCTGTCACATTATCAGGGCGTTGGACACGATAGAACTTGTCAAAGACGCGGGACAAATCCTCCTGCGGTATGCCCACGCCTAAATCTGCCACTTCAATTTCAACATAGCCATTCGCCAGCTTGGCGCTGATATCAATCGGCGAGCCGGACGGGGAATATTTAATGGCATTATCGATCACATTTAACAGGACCCGTGAAATGAGAACAAAGTCCATCGGGACCAATGGAAACTCCGCGGGAATATCCAGTTTGACAGAGCGATTCTCCAGACGGGACGTTAATTGTTCCAACGCAGAACCGATAACATCCTGAACATCGCATTCCTCTTTATGGATTCGCACCGCACCGCCCTCGATGCGGCTCATGTCCAATAAATTTCCGACCAGCCGATTCAGCCGGTCCGCCTCCCCGCGCGCCGTCGCGATTAAACTGCGTCGGGTAGCCTCATTCAGGAAAACGGTATCATCTTCCAGGCTGCTCAATGCCCCGGTGATGGAAACCAGCGGAGTCCGCAGATCGTGAGAGATTGAATTCAACAATGCAGATTGCAGTTTATCGGTGATCTCAAGTATCTCGGCTTGATGAGCCTGTTCAACCAAACGTGCCCGTTCGATTGCCATCGCCACCTGATTGGCAAAGGCATCCAGCGTCCGGCGTTGATCAGAGCTTAGATAGTGGCTGGCATCGGCAGGTTTGACTCCCAGCACGCCGACCACGCCACGCGTCGTTTTAAGCGGCTGGTAGCGCATCGAAGCCTCGGGCAGAGTATCCGTTCCGCGTCCGGCCACTTGGCCGCGTTGATAAGACCAGGTCGCGACCGCCATTTCATTATCTGCAATCACCACTCCGGGACTGCTGGCATAAACTTTTAAAGTGATTTCCTCTTCGGGAAGAAAGATCGCAACTTCACGGCCAAATGTTTCGCTAATGTGAGTGATGATCGCTTCTGCAATGGCATCCAGCCCGATGGTAACTGTCAAATCGCGTCCAAGTTCGTACAAGGCGGCTGTCTGCGCTTCGCGGCCCTGCGCAAGTTCGGCCTGCTCACGCACCAAGGTGGTGAAATGGCTGACCACCAAACCGACTGCGAGCAAGCCGAAGAAAGTAATAATATATTCAGCATTCGAAACAACAAAAGTGTAACGCGGCGGCACGAAAAAGAAATCGAAGGCCGCCACACTTAGGAGGGAAGTCATCACAGCAGGCCCGCGTCCCAAATATATGGACGCAACAACGACCGAAAGCAAATATACAATGACCAGGTTAACCGGCGAAATAAATGGAGCGATCAGTGAACCGAGTCCGGTGGCTACCATTACCAGGAGTAATCCGCCGAGGTATCTTCCCAGAGGCCGGTGAGGCCGCCATCCTTCCGGGACTTTGATCGGAGACGGTTCAGCCTCACTGGTCACAACATAAATATCTATCGCCCCGCTTAAATGCACCAATTGGTCCACAACAGAGCGGCGGAAAATTTCCTGCCATCTGGATTTTACAGGCTTACCGACAATCACCTTCGTTACATTATGTCGGCGGGCGTAAGCAAGCACAGTATCAGCTACAGATTGACCCGGCACGCTGACCGGGCGCGCGCCCAATTCTTCCGCCAGCAGCATCATGCGGGAAATTCGATTTCGTCGCTCTTGAGGCAATCTGGCATCGGCAGGAGTCTCAACATAAACCGCGTACCATTTTGCATTTAACTCATCCGCCAGCCGGCGCGCGGTCCGTACCAACCGTTCACCGGATGTCCCAGTGCTGACGCACACCAGGAGGCGCTCGCCCGCCGCCCACGGTCCCGGAATCGCCTCGTTGCGCATGTAAGCGCGCATTTGGTCATCGACCCGTTCAGCGGCGCGGCGCATGGTTAATTCGCGCAAAGCGGTCAGATTGCCTTTGCGGAAAAATTGATCAAGTGCGCGTTCGGCCTGTTCAGGAAGATAGACCTTGCCCTCTTTGAGTCTATCGAGCAATTCTTCGGGAGGCAGGTCAATGACTTCGATGTCAGTCACAGCGTCAATGATGCTGTCTGGAACCGTTTCCCGCACCTGCGTCCCGGTGATCTGCGCCACCACGTCATTCAAGCTTTCCAAGTGCTGAACATTCATCGTGGTGTAAACATCAATGCCCGCATCCAGCAAATCCTGAACATCCTGATAACGCTTGGCATGACGCGAACCGGGCGCATTGGTGTGCGCCAGTTCATCCACCAGCGCCAGTTCCGGCTTGCGCGCCAGCAGTGCGTCAACATCCATTTCAGGGATTTGCACACCGTGATAATTTATCTGTTGACGCGGAATGATCTCCAGATCCCTCAGCATAGCATCCGTCTCGGCACGTTTGTGCGTTTCAACACAACCAACCACAACATCCACGCCCTCGCGTTTACGTTGATGTGCGGCTTCAAGCATGGCATAGGTTTTACCAACACCCGCGGCATAGCCAAGAAAGATCTTGAGTCTTCCGCGGGTCTTCTCTTCAGCTTGAATATCTCTTAAAAGCTTATCGGGATCTGGACGATTTTGTGCCATATTCAATCTCTATTGTATTCTATTTATTATTGAGTAGGCTGCCAATGACGGGATAAAAAGAAAGCTGTGAGGTCGCATCCACACAGCTTTACAATTTAGGGCGTTTCGTGCTCTCCCGGTTCAGTCTGTTTTGGCGCACCGCCAACTTTCGGTTCCGGCTTTTCCATATATTGATCCAACAATGAGGGCGCTTCCGGATGATCAACATGCAGGGCGTGATTGTAATCACCAGCCGCTACGGGCGCTTCCAAACCTATCGGACGGCGAATGCCAAAAAGTTCAAAGAAGCGGGCTACAATAGACAAAACCCGATAACGATATTCCTGCATCCGCAAAGACTGCCATTCGACAATGGATGCCATTGCACCTTGTACGCGCGCCTTGTCACGCACGATGCGATGGATAGTGACGGGGTCGCGCACACCAACAGGCGAAATCAGCATCAAGTTGGCCACAATCACCAGTACACTAAACGAAATCAACACCACCCAGCCGCCTTCCTGCCACTTGCCAATGATCTGACCTACAAAGACGACACCGGAAAGCACGCCAGCGAAACCGGCGGCAAAACTGCCCCATCGACGCGCCTGACCCGTAAAGGTCGCAAGAATATGTTTGCGAACGGCAAAACCCATGACCATAATTGGCATGAATACACCGATGCCATAGTAAGGGATACCAGCAGATGTTTCGCCCTTGATAACAAAAGTGATGATGATCGTTACGATAAAGGCAATCGTCACCGAGCGAGTGAAGGTTCCACGCGGATCGCGATAGACGATAATCTCCGGAATTTCGCCCATGGCAACGTCGCGCCATTCAGTTGCCTGCAAATCCTGGAAAGCGGTCATGGATGCGGCAGCCAGCAAACCAACTGCCAAAACTTGATAGACCCAATATAAGATCTGTCCGCCCGGTATCTGGTTGAATCCGATAAATGCCAGGTTGGCGACCAAAGAACGCCCAAGCGTCCCATCAAATACGTTGAAATGAAAGGCATAATAAGCCAGGAATGAGGTTGTGAGACCGCCATAAAAGAGAAATGATGTTTGCACCAAACGCCCAATGCCAGCTTTGCCGCTATAAAAGTTCCACAGTCCCTGTAATTTAGGAAGTTGTTTCTTTCCCCATTTGACAATGCCCGCATCTTCATTGATGACGAACTGGATGCCGTTCGACATGGCCTCCAATCCAGAGAGTGCAACCAGACCCTTCATTGATGCGGTAAGCATATGAAACGCCGCCTGCCAAAAAGATGCCGGCTGAATATTCTCCGGATAAATCACAGCCGGAACGTTGCGGGCCTTGGCGATAATCAACCCGATCGCCATGATGATAGTCATCAAGACAAAGATACCCAGCATGGTGAACACTACCCGGGCTGATTCACCTCGCCCGCGAATAGTCAGGTACCATGTGATTCCTATCAGGCATATTCCCAGCCCGACTCGAATCAACCAGTCAAGGCTATAAAGGCTGAAGATCGAAAGTAATTGGTCAACTCCGGAGAGGCTCGACACTACGATGGTAAAAATGTAATCCTGAAGCAGTACCACTGCCACAACCAGGCTCAACCCTGGCGAAAGATATCGCATGGATGCCGTGTAAGAACCGCCGCCTTCGTTAAAAATACCCAGCGAGTACATGTAAAGAAAGCCGAAGACCGCATTTGCAAAGGCAATCACCAATACAGCGATCCAGCCATATTGCTGGAGTCCGTACGGGTGCAAGGCGCTCATCATTTCACCGGTGGCATAGAAATAGGAAGTGAAATAATCCACGCCGAATAGTGCCAGCGCCGCCAGCAGACCGATTTGTCCCGCACCGTGGATGTGCGCATGTTCCTCTTTTTCGACAGGCGCTATTTTAAAAGCAACAAAAATTATTACGGTCAGAAGTCCAATTGCAAACAACATTCGATTTCCTCTTTATCAGTCAGTTTGGTTCTTTATTTCTTTCAACCGGTATCCCACGCCGGGCTCAGTGACGATGTGGCATGGCCGTAACGGGTCAGTTTCTATTTTTCGGCGCAAGTTACTAATGTTGACCCTCAGAAGGTGGGAGTCAGCATTGTAGTTTTCGCCCCAAACTTCCTGAATTAAGTGCTGATGGGTCAGAAGCTT
>JAKBYW010000035.1:0-9764 GCA_021840275.1 Chloroflexota bacterium
GAGCAAGTTGACGAGACTTGAACCAGCCTAAACTCGCAAGGTTTTTTATTCCTACTTCCCATTTGATTGTGTACCATCCTTGCCTGCGAAATTTAGAGACAGATATTTTCAACATGCCGACTTCTTGTATATCTGGTGCGGGAAATGCGATGGATATGATTTTGAATTCGTGAGTATGGTTTCCTTTCAGTTATGGGGATATGGAGAATTGATACAACGGAAGAAGCCCGGCGAATGGCTGGGCTTCTATAGAGAGGGGATGGATTGTGGAAAGTAGGAACGGTCGGGATTATAGGGATGATGAGGAAAATTGTCAAAGCACGTAGGCGGCAGAAACAATTCAATTCACCCTTATGCGACGTTTTTCACGCCCCTATTACCTATGGGTAGACTTTGAATTTGAAAGTCATCAAAGGCGCTCAAAGCTTGTTATTTTTCATATTTGCTGACCAAGTATTGTATCAAGCAGGCTCATTTAATCTTACATTCAAAAGCCTTTTGATCCTGTTCTCTTGCAGGCAAAATGAACAGCTTCCATACCCTTGTCCTTATTCAAGCAGGGTGTTTATCGCTTTCCGAGCTTCTTGTAATACCCGTTCGGAAATCCATAATGATGAGTTTGCAAGGTTATCTAACAAATGAAGTGCAAGTGTTTTTTCAAGAATGTGCTCATTCGCAACACTCCACAAGAGCAATCCAATTGAGCCATGAACTTCCAGCCCGGCAGATTCGGCAAACTGGCGCGCCTTTGTGTCATCCGTAAGAAACCAATCGGCATGTTCCTGCAAAGCCAAAACAATTGCTTCCGCTTCTCCACCGTCAATTTTGTTCTCTCTCACCCATTTTTCGGCTTTCTGCCTGGCCGATTTTTCAAGGTCAACAATCTTTACCCATTGCGGTGGATTCCAACCTTGTGCATTTGCTTCAAACTCAACTGCAACCAACGAAGGGATCAGAATTTCGCCTGCCAATGACAACAGATGAATCGCTCCTGCCTCACTCAAGTGCAGGAGCGGTCCTGTGTCGGACACAATTATACGTGTCACTTCTTTTTACCCTTTTGTTTTACCGCCCAGTTAATGTCGGCAAGTTGATACTTCTCCGCCAGGGCACGGTCAACAGGCAATTTGGGAACAAGACGAATTGAGCCATCCTCCTCAACAAAGACTTCAAGCAGGTCGCCCTCATTCAACTTTGCCTTTCGGCGGGCTGGGGCCGGCAGGGTAATTTGCCCGTTGCTACGGACTTGTAAATATTCAGACATGGTATTCTCGCTTTCTCTAAATCTGATTTCCTGATTTCTCATATATCATAACAGCATCAATAACCTAATGTCAACATCGAAAACTGGAACGTTCATTACAATTCCACTTAATGGTGGAGTCAACGATTTATCAATTGAATCACTGATTCTGCAAAGGATAATATTTATTCTTCTCCAACCTGATCTGTGCTTTTAACGAAGCGGATATAACATCCTCCAGACTCGCCTATGAGGGCTTTTCGCAAAGCAATAAGCGAAATTTTATTGATTTTTTTGGCAGTAGTTTTTATGTGCTGTTAACAAGAATAACCATAACACCAGTTTATGGGTGTAAGTGTGAATATGGAATTGGGGGCAATACAGGACTGAAATCCAATTTCAAATAAAAAAAACTGCCGATACAGTTAGCGACACACCCACCCCACCGTGGGATGAGCAAATGTATATTCACACCCATGAGCGAGACATACCAGTCCAAACGGGAACGATGGCAGCGCCTGCTGGAAACCTTACCAGTCGGGTTGCGCGAGCATGTATCCCTGCGTAATGTGGAAGCAGTTGCAGCTCTACCTGAACAAGCGCAGGAAAGATTGGCGGAAGCCATTCAAGCCGGTCTCAAGCGTTTGCCGCGCGCAGTGGAGCAATTGAGAGTCAATCCAGAAACTTGCGTTGCAGATCTGCTTAATCCACCTACACTGCCCGTTACAGAGTCTTCCTCGACAGAGCCGGATTTCCCACAGCACATCCAAAATGAATTAGCCGACTTGATTCAACAATGTTTCCCTGACATGCCACGCATGTCGGCAGAAGCCCTGGCGAATTCCGATGTGATGGATGTAGCTCGAACCATCGCACAGGCTCATCACCAGTTATTCAAGTCGAATCATTTGCGAACAGACTTTGTAGTGATGGTCCTGTATGGGCTGATGCGTCAATCTCTGGAAAGTCTCGAAGAAGTGATTGAACAAACACCTGCCCTTTTGCAGGCATTTAACCAGAGCAGTCTGCCCTGGAAACCCAACGATTGGAGAAAACAAAATGCTTAAACGAATCACCTCGACCGGCGTGAACCTGGTGGTACTGGGTGTGTCGGTTGGAATTTTCCTTGTCGCCTTCATTGCCTTGAATGCTTTGGGCGCGGCGCAAAAACCACCCACGATTTCAGTCCTATCCGCGACCCATGATCTCAATATCGGGGACGTTATCACTCCGGATGATCTGGCCATCAAGACAGTCTTTCAGGATGACAATGCCAGCCTGTATATTCCGGGTGATGAAGTCACAGGGATTGTTGGTGGTGTGGTGGCACAACCGATCTTCAACGGGCAACCCGTCTTTCGTTCGGCGATTGTTGCGCAAGTTGCGGAAGGTACACGCCTCTCCGCAGTGCTTGCGAAATATCCCGGGTATAGTTTGTTCCCCCTGCCGTTGGATGCGATGAACCTGGTGGCGCCTGATGCACAAGCTTTTCTTCCTGGCGACCTGGTGGGCGTAACTGTGGTGATTAGCAGCCGCCCGCAACAGATGAGCACACCAACAGCCATGCCGGAACTCATCATCAACGGAATACAACCCACTTCAACTCCAGGGCCACAGGAAGTTGCGCAGGCAAGCGCTTTGAGTCGCGCATTGCCGCCGCTTGCCAAGGATTTATTCCCGATGGGTGTGCGCGTGATCTCCGTGCAGGGCCTGCCTCCTCAAACAGACTCGACTGCTACAAGCAGCTCCGACTCATCGCTTACCACGATTGACCAGCCGCAAATGTTAATCCTGCTCGTGCCGAATGCAAGCCGTGAAGTTCTTTCACTTGCACTTCAACAGGGTGATCGTTTGGTGGTATCGCTCATGGCGCGCGGTGATGAAACACCCACTGCCGGATTCACCTATTGGGACCTTGAGGATCTGTTCAAATCAGATCGCGAAAAAGTTCTGCATGGGGGTCAATAATGCAAGTTCTATTGCTTGGTGCGGGTACTGTTACCTCCCGCTTGAATATGCAACTGGCGGAACAGGGGCATTCTGTGATTGCACAAATCGCAGCCTTTACCCCGCAACACATTGACCTGTTCGATTTTCGCGCATTGATTGTGGTCTCCCCTGAATCCTCCGTCTCCCCGGAGAGTCTGGTCAAAGCCGCCGAGCGCGGCAAGTTGATCTTTGTCATCGCAGGCGTTGGGGATGGAATGTCGTCATGGGCAAACGGTGTGGGCGTGCCAGCCCTTGCCTATCCGCCTTCGGATGTGGATATCAATAAACTCTTTGAGGAAATGAGAAGGGCCGATGCCGGCAATCTGGCAGCAGATGATCAATATCGAAGAGCCGTACTTGGCAGTGATATGTCAGCGCGCATTCAGTCCGGCATGGCAGTTCGTAAGATTGCGATCACGTCCCCAAAAGGTGGAACGGGTAAGACCACGGTGGCCGTCAATCTTGCAGTGGCTCTTGCGTTATCAGGCATTACTACCTATTTGGTGGATGCCGATGGCAACGCTGGCGCACTGCAATATCACATGAGGATGGAACGTGTGAATACCACGATGATTGGATTGCTTCGGCGCGAGATTGCGAAGGCTAATAAAGGCGTGATGAGCGATGTAGCATCAGGTGCAGCCTATCTTAATGCGTTTACCCCATTGGAAAATTTACCGACCTTGCGCGTCTTGCCCGGTTTGATCACCGATGATCTCGGAGATGAAGTCTTGCAACAGGAAGCAAAAGTCGCGGAGGTAATTCAGGGTTTGTATGAAGCAGGTGTCGCCGCGGGTGGTGTGGTCATCATGGATGTGGGTATCAATCCAGCCCACGTTGTGCATCGCGCCGCGCTGAAAGCCGCCGAGGGCATTGCCATCGTTATCAAGCCCGAGATTCCGGACCTGGCAGAGACACGCCGTTGGATCGCACGCATGATCAATTCATTGGCGAGTGCGGTTGGCAAAGGCAGCGCACAAGAATTTGTCGGCAGTCGTGTCAAGCTCTGCTACAACCAGGTGGTGGGTGATGGTTTCAAGTCGGCGCATAAGATGTTGCAGCAGGCATTGAGCGAAGACAAGATCGAACTGGCATTGATCCCGAATGGAATTCTGCCTATTGTTGATCCGCGCCTGGCCGCACAGGCTGTGAATTCGGACCGTCGCGATGACATCCTGGTCTGGAGATACAAGAAAGAGAAGCTGGAGGAACTTGGACCGTTCGTGGATTCACTTTTGGGATTTGCCGCGCATTTCGTTCCTGCCGTTCGCGAAGGCGCATCACGCATTGGCCTATTGCCTAATGTAACCAAAAAGCGCGGCTGGTTCGGGAAATAACCATGTTTGATATCACTGGCAAGACACTAAAGCCCGTTAGCGATGCGCGTTCATCCGATGAGATGGAACACTGGTGGAATATTCTGGCTGAAGAAGGACGCGCGAAGAAGGCAATTGAATCGCTACAGCGCAACATGACATCCATTGAAATTGAAGCCTTAGCACGCAAGGCCTTTGAAGAAGTGAGTTCGCGGGCAGTCGATGCTGGCGTTGCGCTGCCGCAGGAATATATTCTGCGTTTGATCGGCGATTTATCCGGTATGGGTCCCTTGCTCGAACTGATTGCACGTTCCGATATCGAAGACATCGCCATCAACCTCGGACATATCCATGTGTACACGACCACCAATGGCTGGGAATATGCAGGTCGAGCGCCGGATGGAATTGGCGATGCCTTGCGGGTCATGATCGACCGGGCCGGGCAGCGCGCGCCGACGCCAGATTACCCTATTGCCGATGCCATGTTGCAGGTCATGGTCCCGCTTGTGGATGGAACCGTTCGCCGAAAAGGTGTGCGTATCAATTACATCATGCCGCCTGCTTCGCCTTATGGCGATACGATCACGTTGCGTATCTCGAATTACCGAACAGCATCCGATCTCACACAAGGGAGTCTCGCACTACTTTGCCAAAATAGACTCCCGCCCGTACCGCGTCCCAAATTTGATCCAAAAGATTTCCCGCGTGGCAATGGCATTCTCACACCTGAAGCCGCGAACTACTTGTTGAGTGTCATGGTGCATGGCGGTACATTGGTGATTGCAGGCACAACAGGTTCGGGCAAGACCTTTGTCGGTCAAAGAATATTACAGGAAATGCTGGACTATTACCCGCGCGGTGCCATTCGTTTGTTCATTGTTGAGGATAGTAATGAGATTATCCTGAATGGTTGGAATGGAGATGGAAAGAGCGACACAGGCAATATCATTTACACCGTGACACGTCCTGAAATTCGCGGCGGCCCGCCGCCGGTCACCATGTATGACCTGATTCGTTCTGCTTTGCGTTCGCGTCCGCACGGCGTGGTGATTGGCGAGGCGCGTGGGGCGGAGGCCTGGGAACTCATTCGTGCAGCTGCAACAGGACATGGGCATTCCGCTTTTACCATTCATGCCACCAGCGCCGAACATGTCTGGCCGCGTTTTCTACAAGTAGTGCAGGCTCATCCAGACGCGGCGCGCATGTCCGAGATTCAGATTGCCCAATCGTTTGCAGAAGCAATCACCGCTGCCGTATATATCGAGCGCAACCCACAGCATGGACAGATCGTGCGTGAGATTGTGGAGGTCTCCACCATCGTGGAACGCACAGCCGCGCGTCCATCCTTCTCTCCCTTATTTAAATTTGAGCAGGGCAAAGGATTATTACCCACTGGCAATCGTCCCATGCGACCTGGCTTTCGGGCAACGGATCTGAATATTCCTGAATCCATTTTCAAGGGGATGATGTAGTGACCGAGCAAACAATTGGTTCGACGCGCACCTTTGTATTGTCAAAGGGTTTTATCCAGGTCGGCGCACATGCAGCCCTAATTGGCGAAGATGACACAAGGCGTTTGTTTGCCGAAGTGTACGCAGATCCAGATCGACCAGAAGTAAGACCGCAGGAGGCTTATCAGGCGATATTATCTTCGATGCAACCTAGTTGGACTCTCAGACTCATGCAGTTATTCTGGCCGGACCCCGAACCACGCCTAGCCTTTCAGAATCAAGTACAGCAATGGAAAACACCTGGGGTTGAAGGATTGGATATTCTGCATCAGGGATTATTGCTGGGTGTTCAGGAATACTCTCTGCCTTTTGTTCGTCGCACGGTCTTGGAATTTGTGTTACCGGGCAATGAAGGCCTGGCCTGGTGGGAGGGCTTGAGTGGGTTATGTGCTGGCTTTGGATTGCGTGTTCGTTATCTGGATCAGAGAGCTATTGGTTCATTATTCCGCTGGGTGCTTAATCCAAATCTGAGTGGATGAAAAACTTCCAGCACGAGCAACCTTATTAGATGATATCGATCAATATTTCCATAACATCGTCAAAGTTGATCCCCTTTGCGTAATAATTATCCTTGCAATACCGCTCCCATCGTTGCCGTATGATTGCATCAGATTGGATGGTACGTAATATTTTTTCCTTGTCTTGCAGGGCGGCAAGCGAGCCCCTTTTTTCAGAGGTGGCGTTCAGTGCGGTTCTAAAGACTTTCTTGTGGATTGCAGGGCGCAGGGTTTTTATCAGAATGTATACATCGTAAAAATCCCTTGGGCGGGTATTGAGCACACTTCTCCGCAGGATGGTCTCCACTTTTTCCGCTAGGATTGTTTCACTGTTATAGGCCCAGATCTCGATCCGCTTGTTTTCAAAATTTGAATAAAGACTATAGCGGATGGCTTCCGGTGTAATAATATCGCCGGTGGTGACATCGATCTTCAAAGGCGTATTAATTGTTTCGTATGTTGCAATTATGGAGACCCTGTACCCGCCATATTCATCCTGATCCCGGATGGGTGTGACCTGGTTCAATGCCAGTGTTACTTCATCTTCCAACTGGATGGCACAAATTTCCGCGAATGCAGCCCGGATCGTTTCTTCTGAAAGAGGGTATCCCCGCAAGGTTGCATCCATGTCCATTGTTGTTCTGCTGCCGATCCCAACCATTGCAGCAATCAGCATTCCACCCTTAAGTACAACCTTATCCTTGTATTTTGAAATTGAAATCCGTTCCAATAAACGTTCAAGCATGAAGTTCTGCAGGACAGCTTGAGCCGGCACGTGGTTTTTAAATGCAATGTTTTTTATTTGATCCTTTAACTGCATTGCCTTACTCATAGAAGTACCTCAATATATTCCCTGATGATTTTTTGAATGCCGAATTTCTTTGCATAGTTATAGAGCAAATCCAAATTTCTATCTTCTTTCCCGACATAGCGCTTCAGTGATGCGTTGATCTGTTGAACATCGATCTGGTTTCTGTTCCGCAATAAATCACAGATCGTTCTTTCAAGATTAAAGATCATAATCTCGTTCCCGTGAGGCGATTTTGCGATGATCGATCCCAATGGATATAGACCGCGATTTACAAAATACACCCTAGCTCCACCTGCTTTCAGGGAGGTCGCATTATATCCAGCCGGGACGGTCACAGAATAAAAAAGCGGCGTCCGGTCGGTCAGATCCAGAAGGTATGCTGCTGTTTCGTGGGAGAAGATCGCTCGCTTGTATCTCGCCTGAATCCCAACCATCTCATCCATGATCTTCCCGGGGACTGAATAAACTCCCCTGGAAACCCGCTCAATCTCACCATTCTTTTCCATGATGGAAAGATAAGTTCTCGGAATTCCATGTTTGAGCAGGTCAGAGGTGAATAGGATTCCATTCTGGTTTGCCAGAATGCTTCGAATAATTTCAATTGGGTTTTCTGCACTTTTTACAAACATGCTTGTATTATAATCCAAATAAGCATATTCGTAAAACCAGTATTCTTTATTTCTTTTGTAGAGGAAGGGGACAGACCTGGCTCACAGTCTCAATTCCAAAATTGAAACTGGATGATTCGCTTTTAAATGTTTTCTTACCGACACGGACGGATCACCCATCCGTATTTTTTTATATCATGCACCCATGCCTGAACTACAAGATCAATTTGCCGCATCCATTGCTTCTGAAGCCGTGGAAGTATTGGAAGATCACCTGCTCTTTCCAGGTGGCTACCTACTGCCTCTTTCCGCGCGTGGCAGCGGCGTACCAGGTATGGCAGATCACCCCTGGTCAAGACTCACCGCAGATGTCTTCTATCCCAACTTGCCAGTAATTTACTCATTGACCATACGCCGGGAGCCACCCGATGTATTGCGCGGTTCGTTGCGGGCGCGACGCACACTCTTCGAAGGCTTCATGATGGCGCTGGCTGAAAAGACTGGTCGCCGACCTTCGATGGCAGAACGTTCCGCGGATCATGCGATGGACGCGGCTGAGTCTGAACTCACCTTCGGCAAGCCTGCCTTTCAAATTGCACTAATGACCGCACTCTTTGTTGAACGCAATCGCTTTGAGGAAGCTGAAGCGGCACGACGAGTGATCGAATCAAATTTACGCGCTCGTGGACTTACCGCACAAAGGCTCTTCTATATTGCAGAACGTGCCCTGCATCATTTCCAACCCGGGGGCAAATTGTTTCCCGGCTTGGATGAACCTACTCTTTTTCTGGAAGAAACACTTCCATTGTTGCCTGTCCCGTCACGCCAAGTGTTGCCGGCGGAAGATTCAGTCTGGATCGGTACCCATGCAAGAGATGGACGTGATGTGCATTTTTCTTTTACCAAGGGCCTCGATCCCGCCGTCTCACCTCCGCCACATGCAACTACTTTGATCCTGGGTGAACCAGGTGCGGGCAAGACCAGCCTCCTGCGTTGGATCATGCTGCAACGGTTATTGCAGGGACGCACAGTGATCTCCATTGATCCAGAAGGTGAGAATAATAAACTGTGTGAAGCGGTTGGAGGGAAAGTCGTGCCGGCTGGAATTCCCGATAACAAAGATACGTGCCTCATCCATCCCTTCCAAGGAGAGAATCCGGCAGAGTTATTGTTGGCAACGAGATTTCTTATTGCGGCACTTGCTGGTGAGTCTGTTCTTTCTCCCGGCGTGCAGGCAGCCTTGCATGAAGCAGTGAAAAGAAGATGGGAACGCAGGCCCGGCCCGATGTCCATTGCAGAGTTCGTTGAAACACTGGGAACGATCAATGCACCCGAAGCAGCCATGCCGTTGGCATTATTGCGACCCTTCATGCGCGGTGGGTTATTTGAAGGTTTCTTCGATAGACCCAAAGCCTTGTTATCTCCTCATTTCCCTGCAGGTCAATGGTGGAACTTCGATCTGTCTTCATTACGTGAAGAGAACCGCGCCATTGTGCATTCGGTCCTGGCCTGGTTCCTATATCACGCAGTCACGATTGGCAAACAGCCTATGGACATCTTCATCGATGAAGGCTGGCGGTTGTTGCGCAGCGGCCCGTTCACCGATTTGTTGGATGAACTGGGACGGCGAGCGCGTAAGCGCGGAGTCGGTGTGACGCTTATTACCCACCTACCTGCTGACCTGATGAAGAACCCAACTTCATTGAGCCTTGCATCGACTTCATTCATTGGCCGGCTTGGACCGGATGAGGCCTTTGCCTTCTATCGGTCTCTCGGCATTCCAGAAAGT